>PCXB01000084.1 GCA_002787535.1 Deltaproteobacteria bacterium CG11_big_fil_rev_8_21_14_0_20_45_16 | reverse complement strand
GACAGAGGCTCTTAGTTTGAAAGCTACCGCATGGTGAGCACGAGCAGCAACCAAACGATCTTGAATGGAGGATAAGACGAGTGTCGGCTTGCTCCACGATCTGGGAGCCCGAAATCGTGAGGCAGCAATAAGTTGATTCATGGCTTGAAGTTTGGAGAAGCTTGCCGGTTCATAGGGCAGTTCCTCAAGCTTTTGATTTACGCAAATGCGCAAAACTTGCTCTTCGCGGGCTTTAAGGGAAGGGGCTAAAGCTGCGCGTAGAAAATTATCGATTTGAAACAAATTAAGTCGATCATAAAACGGCGACAGATCAGCCGCGGAAGGGTTGATTAGAATGAAATTCTCAAAATCCTCGGGATAACGCTCCCCCCAATTCATGGCAATCATAGCGCCCATCGATATTCCCAAGAGTCCTGCTTTCTCTCGACTAGAGGGGTCGCGATCAAGCCAGCTGCGACGTAGGTGGTCTGCAATTTCCCAAATGCTTCGAGGTGAAGGGCGGTGAGCCTCTGTTCCAAATCCGGGAAGATCCAGAAAATGAAGGCTCAGCTTGGGTAGATGCCTTTTGAGTCTTCCTGGAAAATCGCCCCAGTGTCCTTGTGTTCGGGTCCAGCCTCGCAGGAGAAGTAAATTCTTAATCATGGTGTTAAACCATAATACGTGGAATATTTAAAAAAATAAGTTTTCTTGATGGAGAGCGCTGCGAGTCGTTAGAATTAGAAAAAAGGGGGTCTTAATGTACCAATACTCCAAATCTATGATTTTTGTGACAAGTCTTAGCGTTTTAATGGCTTGCGGCTCGGATGACGAAAAAGCTCCGTCGGCAGAGTTTAATCCAAGTTTGGATGTTAACGAGATCCATTATCAAGTTCGTGAAATTCAAATTGAAGCAGTCTTTGAATATGAAAATGGCAGCAAGCAGGAGTTTCGAAATATATACCGATCAGCGGCTAATTTGAGTGAAGAAAGTATTATTCGCCGAACAATCGAAGGAAAATATACTCTGGAAGTCAACGAACAACCTGCTTCGGTAAGCATTCTCGATAGTAATAATTTCGAATACGAAAAGAATTTGAGCGAGCGAGATTATTGCGAAATTTTGGGCAAAAGCCAGGCCTCGGGTGCTGCACGTTTTGATGCTTTGGAGCTTAATTTCAATTTGAATATGAATTTAAAAGGTAAAGATTGTCCTCCAGCATTAATGGAGAGCTTTGTGACACGTCAAAAAGAAGAATTGGCGGGCCTTAATTTGAATTTGATCAAAACCCTACAAGACTCTGGTCTCTGGTATCACGAGGCAAGTAAGGCTGTGCAAATCAAAGTACGGATCAAAGGTGTCAGCAGCTGATCCCACCAAACGATCAAAGGTTGCGCTTCATCTCCTTGGCGGCGGCGTCACGGGAGCGTGTTTTCATTATGGTGTCCTAGCGGCGCTGGATGATCATTTAAGTCGTCGAAGTACTGAGCATGATATATTTGTCGGCGTATCTGCGGGAAGTCTCGTGGCCTCCACGACCTCTTTTGGTTTAAAGCCCCAAGCGATCGTCGAAGCTTTGATGAAAGACGATCAAAGCGTTTTTAGAATTCTGCGGGAGGATATCTATCGTATCAGTCCATTGGATTGGTCGATTGAGGCGATGAAGTTTTTGTGGACTATCTTCTATCTCATTTTCTTAAAAATCAATTCGCCCAAAGATGCTCCCAGTTTTTTTTGGGGCCTAAAAGATGCCTTGCCCTCTGGATTATTTTCGATGCGCTACTATGAGGCGTGGATTCGGAACTTTTTGGAGTCCAAACAATTTCCATCATTCTTTTCACAGATTCAAAAAGAACTTTATATTCCTAGCTATGATATAGACTGCTGCCGGCGAATTGTCTTCGGTAGTGATGGATGGCGGCATGTCCCGCTCTACAAAGCCATCACAGCAAGTTCATCCATTCCTATTTTTTTTAAACCCGTTCAAATTGAAAACCGTTACTTTGTGGATGGAGGCTTAGGAACAATGGCTCATTTGGATATTGCGACGAGCGCTGGAGCCAAGCTCATATTCTTGGTTAATCCCATGGTGCCTATCGACAACGATAATCCCAATGTAACGATTCGTACTGTTTTTGAGGAAAAGGGCAGGATCAAGGATAAGGGCTTTAGTTATATTTTTGATCAGGCCATGCGATCCGAACTCTACCAACGGATTCATTCAGGAGTTTATCATATCGGATATCGAAATCCGGATGTGGATATTTTGATGATTGAACCAGATCGCGACGATGTGACGATGTTTTTATTTAATCCAATGGATTTCGAATCTCGCCGGCAAATTGTCGAGTACGGCTATGAACTTACCCGTCGTAAGCTCAAGCAACAGTCTGAGCTTTGGAAACGGACCCTCGATCGGCATCAAATTACGCTTGTGAATGTTTAACTTAGAACTTGGATTTAGTTCCTGCGCGCTCGAGCAAAGCTAAGAATTCACTTGCCTGAGCCTCACGCATATTCATCAAAACTCGAATCAATCTCAGCGTGGTTTCTGAAGGCTTTCGAAATTCCATAATTTCTCGACCTGCTTTCAAGCGACTGTATCAATGATACAGTGCCTGGGTGAGGTCAACGCCGAATTTCAAACTCATAGAGTTGCAGAGTCTAATGTGGACATAAGTCCGCGTTTTACTTCAACGAGATGCGAGCGGAAGTGGTGTGCCGAAATCGCTTTTTATGGCCTGGATTTCCACTTTACGGCGTAAACTGGGCTGGTTAGTCTCCTCCACATGAGTCAAATGAAGATCGGCGTGCTCATCAAGCACGTTCCAGATACGAACACACGAATTCAGTTAAAAGATGGAAAAATTGATGAAACGGCCATCAAATACGTGATGAACCCTTATGATGAGTTCGCCGTTGAGGAAGCCGTAAAGACTAAAGAAAAGTTAGGTACGCAGGGCGTTAAGGTGGAGATCGTTGGCGTCTGTTTGGGCCCGAAAGAAGCCAGCAAGAGCTTGCGAGACGCTTTTGCCGTCGGGGTGGATCGAGGAATTTTGATTTTGGATATCGAACGGAAAGCAGCCGATCCCTTGGCGGTGAGTTCAGCTCTGGCTCAAGTGTGTCGAGACGAGAATTTTAATCTTATCTTGGCGGGTAAGCAGGCCGTGGATACGGATTCTCATGCCGTGGCTCAAATGTTAGCCGCGCGACTAAAAATGCCTTATGTTAGCGTGGTGTCAAAAGTTGAGATCCAAGGGGTAGATAAACTAAAAGTTGAGAGGGATGTCGAAGGTGGCGTGAAAGAAATTTATGAGATTAGGCTTCCCGCTTTGCTGACGGCCAACAAGGGTCTCAACAAAATGCGTTTAGCCTCGCTGTCAAATATTCGGAAAGCAAGTCAGAAGGAACTTAAAGAAGTTGCGCTTCCCGAAGTGAAAACAGGTTATAGAGTCACAGCTTGGAGCTTGCCTGCCGAGAGGGGGGCGGTGAAAATCATCGAAGGGAGCCCAGCCGAACAAGCTCAAAAACTCGTTCAGGCACTGAGAGAGGAAGCGAAGGTAATTTGATGTCCAAAAAAATTTTGATACTGGCCGAAGCAAGAGGAGCTGAGCTCAAAAAATCTAGTTTAGAGTTGGCGGCTGCAGCGAAGGGCATGGATATTTCAGCCGTGATATTTGGTAGCCAGGCCAAAAAAGCAACTGAGGATTTGGCGAAATATGTCAAAGAAGTTCATTGGATCAAGGATGCGCAATATGATCATTATCATCCCGACGCCTATGCCAGCGCTTTGAGCCAAGTTATCGATGAATTCAAGCCTGAAATTATTTTAGGAAATTCTTCGAGTTTGGGTAAGGATGTGCTTCCAGCTTTAGCAGCTCATTATGATTCGACCATTGTTGCTGATTGTACGTTTTTGGACCTCTCTCAGATGACGTTTCAACGTCCGTTTTATTCGGGCAAGGCTATTGGAGAAATCTCCACTGAGCCACTTCCGATGGTATTCGTAAGCCTGCGTCCCAACTCGTTAGGGCTTCTTCCCGCTGAGATTGGTTCGGGTCAGGTGAAGGAACTCAGCACAAATTTTGATTTTTCAGCATCGGCGATTAAATTTATCGAGAGCACTCAGGCCAAATCGGATCGTCCTGATTTGACCGAAGCCACGGTTATCGTATCCGGCGGAAGATCTTTGAAGTCGCGAGATAATTTTAAGCTTATTTTTGAATGTGCGGATGCCTTTGGGGGCGCGGCCGGGGCTTCTCGTGCGGCTGTCGACGAAGGTTTGGCTGATCATGATATGCAGGTTGGTCAAACAGGCAAAACCGTTAACCCCAGTCTTTATGTGGCTTGTGGCATTAGTGGTGCTATTCAGCATCTTGCGGGAATGCGCACCAGTAAAGTGATTGTAGCGATCAATAAGGATCCGAATGCGCCTATTTTTTCCAAAGCTGATTATGGAATCGTTGGAGATTTGTTTGAAGTCGTCCCGGCGCTGACGGCGGAGGTCCGCAAACTTCTTGGCAAAGCTGCTTAGATAACCTTGGAATTAAGCCAAATGAGTATTTTGCAAATATCGACAGCGCTGTTTTTGCTAATATCTCTGGCCGCATTTAGTTTTAGTTTTCAAAAAGTTCTGAGGATCATTTTGGCGGGCGCGCCCTCTAAAGTTTTTGATCGCTGGCCGCAGCGATTTTGGAGAGCTTTTGTCGAAGTTCTGCTTCACCGAAAAATGATGCGCCAGTTTTGGCCAGGATTTCTACATTTACTGATTTTCTGGGGTTTTATCATTTTGAGTCTAGGGACTTTAGAATGGATTTATTATGGCCTTAGTGGCGGTCTTAAATTTTCATTTTTAGGGGATCGAATTTATTCAGGTTATGTAGCGAGTCAGGACTTTTTTAATACTTTTGTTTTCCTGGCCGTATTAGGGGCCTTCTATCGGCGACTTTTTGTTAAACCGAAGCGAATGGCGGACAATTCGTCTAAGTCACGACTCGATGCTTATTTTATTTTGTTTTTGATCTTGGGTCTGGTTATCAGCAACCTTTTCTGCCATGCGATCGAGATCCATAATAAGGGGCGCTGGGAAACCTTTGCCGATTCTCAGCCCTCGGCCAATTTGATTGCGAGCTTTCTTTCGACTGGTTCCATACCCGATTCAATTTATTTTAGCCTTTGGTGGCTTCATTTAATTATCGTTTTTGGATTTTTGAATTATCTTCCTTACTCGAAACACTTTCATGTGATTTTAGCTTTTCCAAATGTTTTGCTAAGTAAGCTCGAAGCCCGAGGAAAACTAAGCACTCCTAATCTTGAGGATGAAAGCATCTTGAGTTTTGGGGCAGAAAAACTTGAGGATCTAAAATGGAAATCTATATTAGATTCTTTCGCATGTACCGAATGTGGACGTTGCAATGAGTTTTGTCCGACTGCCAGTACGGGTAAAGCGCTCAAGCCAAAAACCTTGATGATCGATCTTCGGGCTGCGGCCACAGGAAGAGCTCAAAATTTTGCTCAGCTTAAGGACCAAGCGTTGGTTCCTGAAACTTTTTCGGATCAATTTATTTGGGATTGCACGACCTGCGGGGCCTGTGTTGAGGCCTGCCCTGTGATGATTGATCATGTGGATGATATTGTAGAGATGCGTCGTGCTCTAGTATTAAATCGTGGCTCTAATCCCGACGAAGCTACTAATGCCTTTCGGAATTGGGAATCCAGTTCTAATCCCTGGGGTTTATCACCTGATTCGCGCCAGGAGTGGCTACTTAACAAAGGTGTCCCCGTCTTTGAGACCGGCGGAGATTTTGAGTATCTTTATTATGTGGGTTGCGCTGGAAGTTTTGATGATCGCAACAAAAAAGTAGTGGATGCCCTTGTGAAGATCTTGCAAGCGGCGAAAGTTAAATTTGGAATTTTGGGTAAAGAAGAAAAGTGTAATGGTGAAACGGCGCGGCGAATGGGCAATGAATGGCTGGCTCAACAAATGATGCGAACCAATATAGAGCTTCTCAATGGACGAGGAGCTAAGAAAATTATCACTTCTTGTCCGCACTGTTTTAATACTTTGGCGAATGAGTATCCTTCCCTTGGTGGGAACTATGAAGTGATTCACCATACACAGTTGATTAAGGACTTAATCAATTCTGGCCGCTTAAGTCTCAATTCAAAATCCCAAGAAGCTATTACTTTCCATGATTCCTGTTATATCGGTCGCTATAATCAAATCTTTGATGAACCTCGTGCAGCCATTGCGGCGGTAAGCAAGGATGAGCCTATAGAGCTTACTCGTAGCAAGGAGCAGGGCTTTTGCTGCGGTGCCGGCGGAGGACGAATGTGGCTCGAAGAGAACACGGGAACTCGCATCAATGAGAATCGAGCGCAGGAAATTGTCAATTCCAGCGCAAAAAGCGTTGGAGTTGCCTGCCCCTTCTGTATGACAATGATTTCAGATGGTCTTCGCTCGTTAAAGAGGGAAGATATTGCGGTCAAGGATGTAGCGGAATTGGTGGTGGAGTCTCTAAAATCATGACATGGGAAATCGTAGACGGCGAATCATTACCGGAATGTTTTTATCGGAAAGTTAAGGCTGATCCGTCTGCCCCAATGTTTTCGACAAAACGTGACGGCCAGTGGCACGAGACGACCGCCTCTAAATCTCTCAATTTTATCCTGAGAACGATGGCCGGTCTTAGGGCTGAAGGTTTTGGAAAAGATCAGGTCATATGTATTGTTTCGGAAAATCGGGAAGAGTGGATACTAACTGACTATGCGGCTCAATGGCTGGGGGGCGCGACAACAGCGATATATACCAACAGCTCTGTCGAAGATGTTCAGCATATCTTGAACAATTCTGAAACAAGCATTTTATTTGTATCCAATACGGAGATGCTCTCGCGCTTAGGTGATTTGGGTTCCTATCCCCATCTCCGAACGATCGTTGCTTGGGAAGATGGTCACAATCGCGAGCTTGTCGAGCAAGCTGGAAAAAAATTGATTTCCAAAGAGGAGTTTACACAATCGCAGCTGACCGAGACAGAAGCTCAAGACTACCTAAAAAAAATTCAACCCGATCAAATGACCATTTTGCTCTATACTTCAGGGACGACTGGGGAGCCTAAGGGCGTGGTCCTTAGCCAGAATAATGTCGTCGCCAATTTGCGTCAGATGTTGAACTCCCTTGATCTTGAGGGTTTGAATGTGACGATGTCGTTTCTACCCCTGAGTCATATCTACGAACGCACACTTCAAAGCACGATGCTTTTGGGTGGGGTTAAAGTTTGCTTTGCGGAAAGTATTGAAAAGTTGATTGAGAATATGGCTGAGGTTTCGCCTCGAATCATGATTGGCGTGCCAAGAATTTTTGAAAAAATGTACCTGAAGATTCAGGAAAAGCTAAAAAATGCGCCTTATTCGAAAAAGCTTTTGGCTAAATGGGCGTTTTCAGTTGGCAAAAAAATGCTTCCTTATCGTTTGGAGCAAAAATCTGCACCGCCTGGACTCAGTCTTGCCTATAGCGTAGCAGACAGACTTGTATTGGAAAAAATTCGGGCCATTACCGGTGGGAAGTTAAAGTACTTTGTTAGTGGAGGGGCGCCGCTTTCGAAGGAAATTGCGGAATTCTTTTTCGCGGCTGGCATTACGATTCTAGAGGGCTATGGGCTGTCGGAGACAATGATCTTGGGATTTAACCGCCCCGGAAGAATTCGATTTGGAACGGTGGGCGAGCCTTTTGAGGATACGGAATATAAAATTGCCGAAGATGGTGAAATATTAGTGCGCGGCCCTCAGATGATGAAGGCCTATTTTAAGATGCCCGAGCTAAGCAAACAGAGTTTTACGGAAGATGGATGGTTTAAGACCGGAGATATCGGAGAGCTGGATAAAGACAACTTCCTTAAAATCACCGACCGCAAGAAGGAACTACTAAAGACATCAGGTGGCAAATATATCGCTCCCCAACCACTTGAAAATAAATTGAAGGCCGATCCTCTTGTCGAGCAAGTTTGTATTGTAGGAGATGGGCGTAAATATGTCACGGCGCTGATTGTACCCAATTTAGAACTATGTCGTTCCTGGGCAAGTCGAGAAGGCATTAACCTTTCTAGTCTTCGAGATTGTGTAGAATGCCAGAAGGTTCAGGAGCGATTTGAGCGTTTGATCAAAGATCTCAATTCCAATTTGCCAAGCTATTCAACCATAAAATACTTTAAACTAATCGATAGCCAGTTTTCCGTAAATGGGGGTGAGCTCACGCCAACTCTAAAACTAAAAAGAAGAGTTATTCAGCAAAAATATAAATCTTTGATTGATTCCATGTATCCTGAGGATGAACTTCTGAAGGCGATCTCCTGACTTTCTTACCACGTTCTACTTAACGAACGGATGATTAAACTGACTACAGGCTGCTCGATAAAGACTTTCGGCCAATATGGCTTGCGCGAGAATATGCGTGAAGGTTAACGATGATAGGGACACTTTGCCTTTGGCTATCTGTTGAAACTCTGGATGAAAACCAACAGGCGGACCTATAACAAGATGTCGATCTTGTTGAAAACACCAACGGCTAAGTTCGTTATCGCTAAAACTACGGCCGTCAACATCCATGAGATAAAATTCTGTTGCTTTGTAAGTTTTAAGAAATTCTTTCTCTTCAGCCAATAGTTCAGAAGGGCGTTTGTCAGGATTATTACGGAGAGGGATATTAGCCCAATGAAAGGGGATCATTTTTTGGAGTCGTTCGATATAGCGATCTCGAAGATCGCTATGGCCTTGTCCAAATGCGGTGACGCGAACCATCGCGTAGCCTATTAAATTCTTTGTAGGCTAGCTAAAGAGGATTTAGCCTGCTTTTGCCAGTCTATACGTGGAGCGTTTTTCCATAGGTTCTCGAGGTCGATATTGTGACGAGTTTCGTCATCAAAAATATGGATAATCACATCGCCTAAATCCGCTAGCATCCAACGAGCGCTATCCTCTTCTACATTTTGTGGTGGATAACCTAGTTTCTTAAGCTCCTCACAGGGCGTTTGAAGAAGACTTTCCATATGCCTGGAGCTTGTCCCCGTGGCGACAACGAGATAGTCGGCGATATAGGTGCCAGGCTTAGTTTCTAAAACTTGTATGTCTTGTGCGCCCTTTCGATCGAGAGTTTTTGCGATCCATTGAGCAAGTTCTAATCCTGAGTCAGATTGTTGTTGATTGGTTTCCCTGGCTTTGTCCTTCAATGCATGACCTCCTTTAGTTATTAGCCTTTTTTAAGTTTTGGTAGCACAAATAAACATCGTCTCGTATCGTCTCGGGCAAGCTTTTCTTAAGCTTATCGTCCTGAGGCTTTAGACCCTCCTCCATAATCCACTCGCGGATGGCTGTCGATGAAATCTCCGTCATCAATTCAATATCGGCCCATATATACGAACAGCTGCTTTTAAGCAGGCGCCGACTTAAGAGGCGAGAGGATTTGAAGGGGGACTTATTGGCCCTAGATCGACCCATAACGATCCAAATTAACCGAGAGGCGTAATCATCAACATTCTTCCAATAAGGCAATTGCTCCCATTGGTCTTCTCCTAAGATCCAGAAGTATTGGGCTTCGGGTTGTTGCAGCTGGAGTCGGTAGATAATATCTTTGGCAAATATCGTATGCGAAGAATTGGCCTCAAGATCACTGACTTCATAGGGGGGTAAACTGAAAGTATTTTGTGTCCATCTCAGGCGATCCGAAAAATCTGCCGTGGGCATTTTGCCTGGCGGAAATTTTGAGGGAACAATCCAAATTTTATCGAACTGAAAATGCTCATGAATGGAGGCTAGGAGTCGACGATGGGCCTCATGTGGTGGATCAAAGCTGCCACCAAACAATGCAATCTCTTTGAGCGCTTGCTTTATCCGGCACCTCCACCCAACAGAGATTTTGCTAAGTCTTCGTCGGAAACTTTTTTAAATTCAATAACCCAATCGGATACGACTTTGTAAGAAGTTTTTCCATCGTGAAGAAAGCGTCCTTCCAAGATAAGCTGCATTTTTTGCTCATTTTTGCCACTCTTACTGTATTCGACCCGGATTTGATCGCCCTCGTTATTAACTAAAGGCTCCTTGAGCTCTTTTAATTTATCAAACCAATCATTCCAATCCAGATCGTTGTCAACAAGGCCCCATTTTTTACTCAATTCAAATGGAAACAACATTGTCTCTAACCAAAGGCCTTGCGAAATCTCTCGATCAATCGACACACGACGATTGGTAGGAGTCATAATGTAGTTAGCATCGCCAATATGGAGAATTTCTTTGGAACTTTGGCTAAATGGCAGTTGTCGAAAAACTCGGTAGTTTTGTGCATCTTTCCAAACTATGCGATCCGCGCTTTGAGATTCTCGCGAGATCAAGCTAGAAGCCTCAGTGCCATCTAGCTTAAGGTTAAGCTGATGGTTCATAACAAACGAACTTCCAATAACCCAGCTTGGCAGCGCATCACTAGCCTCGTTAGTATTTTTGGTTGAAGACTCAGCTTCCGCAAATAAACATGGTGAAAGAATAATAGAAATGACAGGGCCAGAAAGCCCAAGACCGAAAATTATGTAAAAGCTAAATTTCCTAAACAATTCTAAGCACAGGATAGCACAAGAGCCTTTGAAATAGAAAGTTCCTCTTCTATGCCGTCTACAAGGCTTTGTATGCCTATCTGATGCAGAGCTGAAACAAAGATACTCTTGGGGCATTGCGTCTGGATGCGTTTCTTTTGCCGTTCAAATTTAGCTCGAATTTTGGTTTCGATGCCCCAATCGCTGAGGACGTCTAACTTATTAACGACAATCAATTGCTGCTTTTCGAGGAGGCTTGCGTCATAAGCTTCTAGTTCCTTATTAAGAATCTTAAGCTGCTTTTGCAGGCTAATGTCTTCATCGAAACTAAGAAGAATTAAAAGTATTCGGCTTCGCGCAATATGTCGCAAAAATTGATGACCTAAGCCCAGGTTTTGGGAAGCACCTTCAATCAAACCGGGAATATCAGCCATCATAAAACGACGATGACCAAGTTCGACGACCCCTAAATTGGGCCGAAGAGTTGTAAAGGGGTAGGCCGCAACTTTAGGTTGGGCTGAAGACAAAGCTTTCAGCAGGCTACTTTTACCTGCATTAGGCAAGCCAACCAATCCCACATCGCTTAAGCATTTTAGCTCCAGTCGAATATCGAACTCTTCACCGGCCTCACCCGGCGTGGCAGTTCGAGGGGCTTGTTGAGTAGAGGATTTAAAATTTATATTTCCACGTCCACCTCGGCCACCTTTGGCAAGCAGAACCTCTTGATCCACTTCGGTGATATCTATGAGGAGCTCTCCATTAAGGTTTTTTATCTGAGTTCCTAAAGGGACGTGAATGTAGAGATCTTTGCCAGATCGGCCATTACATTGGCGGCCCTTACCATCATGACCGCGCTCGGCTCGAAATAGCGGTTGATACTTAAAATCTAATAAGCTGTGAAGATGGGAGGATCCAACAAAATAAATGGATCCGCCTCTGCCGCCATCTCCGCCATCCGGGCCACCTTTCGGTAAATGCGGGCCCCGAAAAAAACTGATACAGCCATTACCGCCATCACCAGCCTTAATTTGAATTTTGACTTCGTCTATGAATCGCATGAGAAACTTCTTATACCCAATAACTTGTCGGCTGCAGGATCTAGCAGCTCCTACCTCATTGGCAAAGATAAATAGATAGGCTCGATGCGGCCGGTTTTAGGACGCAAATACCGAGACTTTTTGCCTGGACTTGCCCATTCGTTCAAATTTTACGCGCCCATCTGTTAGGGCAAAAAGTGTAAAATCTCGGCCCATGCCAACATTTTCTCCAGGATGAACTTTTGTTCCAACTTGTCTAATCAGAATATTTCCAGCTCGAACCAATTCGCCACCGAATCGTTTTACGCCACGAAACTGAGGATTAGAATCTCTACCGTTTCTGGAACTACCACCCGCTTTTTTGTGTGCCATGCGAACCTCCCTGACGTTCTATCGTCAAGCTGCCTTAATATCTCTAATGATCACTTCAGAATATTTTCGACGATGGCCCACTTTTTTGTGAAATCCATGTCGACGTCTCTTTTTAAATGAGAAGACTTTTTTATCTTTTCCGTACTCAACAATCTCAGCCGTAACTTGAGCGCCATTAATATAGGGCGCACCAACTTTGGCCACATTGCTGTCTTCTGACGAAACCATCAAAACCTGATCAAAAACGATTTTAGTACCGCTACCCAGTTCGGCGCTCTTGTCATCGCTGACGCGGTCGAGCCGGATCACATCACCAACTGAAACCTTGTATTGCCGCCCTGGGCCTTCAAAAATTGCAAACATAAGAATCAGTAATTAACGGGAAGGACCCCAAATTGACAAGATTTTAGTGCCGGAGATTCATTCAAAAACCTAGCCTTCGGAGCCTGAGTCGAATTTAATAGCCTAATGGGTGAAAATATTTCCAAAACCGCTTTGATTTGGCTTATAGGAGGCATTTTAAGCCTGAGCACGGCCTGCTCGGATTCCAAGGAGCTTTTGGTGGAGTACCAGGCTCCTTCGACCGCCGAGCCAGATTTGGTCTTTCTGGTCGATCTCGAGGATCGAGGCGACGGCAGCTATCGATTTGTGAGCAGTTTGGACAGTTCAAGTTTTGGGGCGAGCTATGACGACAGTATCTTTGGGATCCATCTTATAAGCTGTGCCGAAGAAATGGAGCAGGTTGAGGCGGCTAGCTTTCCGGAAGATGCCGCCTTTCACGCAAGCAGCTGTTTGAATTTAGGGGCCTATATTCGCGATGTGATTTTCAATCAAGAAAGTGTTCAACTCGATCAAATCACTTTAGCCACGCGGCCAAGTCTTGTTCTCAATGATCAGAGCACGCATATTTTTGCGATCTTTGTTTACAATGCTGGTTCACTGAGCGCCAGTCCCCGTTGCGCCCAGTTGCGAGTTGCTAAGAATGAGGGCCAAACCTTTCGAATCAAATCAGATGATCTAGGATTTGTTACAGTGGATTCACTTAGCATTCAGCTACCAACTCCTGACGAAGCCACTAATTGTGTTTCGCTTGCCGCGACTGAGTAGTATCTGGTCGAAAGCTTATTCGATGTCGGTGTAGCCGCCGCATTCAAGAGGGTCCGCCGTTTGAAGCGCTTCGAGAGTAAAGTTTGGATTGTCTTGGCTTGGAAATTCGTTTGCTCGCGGCGGGCATTCCCCACATGTTCGACCCGCATAGAGCGTGAGAGGGATTTGGGCCAATGCTTGTCGGAAGAGGGATTCGGTCAATTCCAAACTGGGGTCCGCAATGAAACATCCATAAGCGACAACAAAATAACCTGTCGCGTATTGTTGAATAAATTCGACCGCCATTTCAAAGCCTGTTCGATTGAGAAGAATGCCGTCGGTACTAAATCGTATGCTTGAGTTTCCTAAATCTTGAGGGAGGTATCCGCGATTGCTGGCCTTATGCATATTGTAAGCAGGAACCGTCTTGCCATTGACTTGCACCATATTGAAAGTTGGTGCTGCAGCACTTGGTCTAAAATACCATTCGTTTTGTCCTAGGTTTCCATCGTCAAATCGATACATCACGCGGATGGAAACTCCAGAGCGAAAGGCTCCCGACTCGTCAAATAACAATTGTCGGACTTCACTGGAAGTAGAGTTTAGAACAATAGTTCCAGTCATATTTGTCGAAAGCTCGGGGCAAGCTGGAAGAAACCCGAGGAATAAAACAAGTAAAAACGCACGAAGCTTCATTTGCACAACAGCAATAGGCTAATCGAAAATACCCGACGAGCGCAATCACAAAACGCTCAGCTGGATAGCCGACTTTGATCAGGAGAAGTATTTTCTTCTTTGTCCTCTAAAGGGTCCTCAAAGTCATCGTCATCATCCTCGTCCTCATCGAAACCTTCGTCATCGATATGACTGACCTTGGTAGTTTGAGGGGACGGTGTCCGAATGACAGGCGCGTCTACATCGTCAGGAGCTTCGGCCACTGCCGGCTCTTCAAAATCATCTTCGTCCTCGTCAAAACTTTCGGACATATTCGTTGGGGGAAGCTCGACTTTTCGTGTGACTTCCTCGCCTCCTGATTCCGTCCAATTTGAAATGGCCGCTGGCGCTGTCTTGACCACGGCGTTGGAATGGCTTCCACGCTGTTGCTGTCTAAATTGCTGAACCGCAGTGACATCTTTTTGATAGGCTTGTTCGTCGTCCGCTTGATCCTCTTCATCTTGAGCATAATCTTCCACAGCCGGAGTCTTTGCCAGAAAGGGTAGTGGATCAATTTTCGCGCCTTTCATTTTGGCAGCGTTTTGAGGATGAATACCGATCTGTTCAAGGTGGAAGGTATCGTCGGATTTAAGCTTAATTCCTTTTTGAAAATGTTTTTCCATTGCAATGACAGCCTGCTGTTCCTCGGTCGTAAGAATGGTATAAACCTCCGGGTTTACCGTTACATGGAGGTGGTCTTCTTCGCAAAAAGGTAGCTCCCGGCGCATATCACGTAGAGCTTGGTGGGCAATAGTAATTCCACTCTTGAGAAAGCCACGGCCATCACAGTTTTGGCAGCTATGTCCTAAATAACGATGCAAAGGCATTCGACTTCTTTTCCGAGTCATTTCGACAAGGCCCAGGTTGGAGATTTTCAAAATCGTTGTCTTCTGCTTGTCTTCGCGAACGAGACTTTCGAGATAGCGGTAGACTTGATCCTTCGACGAATCTCGCTCCATATCGATAAAGTCGATAATGATAATTCCACCAACATTTCGCAGTCGAAGTTGGCGAATAATTTCTTCGGCCGCTTCCATATTGGTTTTAAGAATCGTCTCTTCAAGAGTTTTCTTCCCGACGAATCGACCTGTATTAACATCGATCGATGTCAAAGCTTCTGTGTTTTCGATAAGTAGGTAGCCCCCGCTTTTAAGCCAGACCCGCTTTCCAAGAGCCTTGTTTATTTCGTTTTCGATATTGTAACGATCAAATAGCGGAATGTTATCGAGATAGAGTTCCACTTTATTTTTGAGATCGGGATTGAAAGTACGAATAAACTTCAAAACTTTTCGATGTTCATGCACAGAGTCAACCACGAAAAAATCAATGTCTTCGTCCAAATGATCTCGAATCATTCGTGTCGTGAGATCCAAGTCATAATGAAGAAGTTTTGGAGCCGCGTTCTGTTTATATTTGCGATTAATTTTTTGCCAAAGACTCTTCAAATATTCGACATCGTTTTTGACATATTTGTCTTGAACGGCCTCGGACCCGGCGGCCGTTCGAACTATGAATCCACCATCGGGGATGCGATACTGATCAATCAGGCGTTTGAGTCGCTTGCGCGTTTCGTAGCTCTCAATTTTACGCGAAACCCCATTGTGGCGAAGAGTAGGCATAAAGACGACAAAGCGACCGGGCAGGGATAGGTGGCAGGTCACTCTTGCCCCCTTGGTGCCGATAGGGCCTTTGGCGACTTGAACCAGAATTTCTTGGCCTTCCCTTACAAGTTGAGCAATAGGAGGCACGTCTTCGGCCGTTCTTCGGCCGCGCCGACCACCGCCGCGTCGACCACCTCGATTTTGGTTTTGATTTTGATGACTTTCGTCCTCATCATCCATTTCGTATTCGTCAGTACTGAGGCCGCTTTGGTAAAAATCACCCGCATAAAGAAAGGCCGCACGTTCGTGGCCAATATCCACAAAGGCTGCTTGCATGCCTGGAAGGACCCTAACAACTTTCCCTTTATAGACGTTGCCGACGATACCTTTGTCGGAATTACGCTCGTAAAAGAGCTCGATAACCTTTTGATGCTCGATCAGCGCGATGCGCGTTTCTTGGGGGGTCGAATTGATGAGAATTTGTTTTGCCACAGC
>PCXB01000002.1 GCA_002787535.1 Deltaproteobacteria bacterium CG11_big_fil_rev_8_21_14_0_20_45_16 | reverse complement strand
TCTTGAAGCGATCGAGATCGACACCCGAACCCTTCATTAGAAGGATGTTGTGCCGAGCCGGATCGACAAGGCGATATTTTAGAAAGAAGGCTTGATCGTCTGGGTTTTGGAAAATGATGGCTGTCGATTGTTTGAGACTAAATCGAAGCAGGGGGATCATCACGGCTTTTATAAGCTTCGCTTTTATCGACGAATGCGTAAAGACATAGCCAAGTCCTGTTATCATCGAAATAGAACGTGCAGACTTCTTGCGAGCCACCATTAAAGCGAGGTTGCCAAATAGTAGAGGCTTAAAAGTTGTTAGAAAAACAAAATCAAACTGATTTGTTTTTACAATTTTTAACAGTTGGAAAAAATATAATAAGTTGGAGAAAGGCCCGATACCTGTGCGAGACAGAGAACATTCCAGCAATTCAATCGAGGCATCTCTTATCGTTTGAATAGAATCAAATTTATCCACTGGCAGGGCAGCGGCAACCTTATAGCCTTTTGACTGAAGTTCACGAGCCAAATCCAATCGCAAAGAGACGAAGGTCTTCGCCGAGTTATGAATGAAGACTATCTTCTTGGATCTTGTGCTCATTCGATTTCCACTTTGAGTAAATGAATAACATAACGAGAAAGGGCAAAATTTGAAGCCGATACCGGAAGGCAGAACCTAGGTTCTGACTGGATACAAAGCCATAGATTCCAGCCCAAATAACTATCGTGGATATCAACCAAATAAAAATAGGATCTCTAATGGAGCCGAAGCGAATGAATGCCCAGAGACTCCAGATAAAGAGAGCAAGAATCACAATGTTTTCAAGGCCAGCCACCAAGCCAAATGCATTGTTTATCTCACCCGGTAAGGGCCTAAAAAGGGCCGTAAAGCCGCCTAGGGGAGCGAAAATAAGCAAATCGCTTGCTGAATTGAAATGGGGAATGGCTTGAGCGGAGCCGCCTTTCGACCAGGATCTGGACATCTTGTCAGTATGCTCAACAATTTCGTCCAATGCGGAAACCTTAAAGCTCTCAAGTACAAACGATGAAGCAAGGTAGGCTCCAACGACTAAGCCTAGGCAAACAATTGGTTTGATAAGGCGCTTCAAGGGATGTTCCTTCGAAACAGGTTTTATAAGATAGGCAAAAATTAATGGTAGTAAAAATATGGGACCCGTCCAACTGCGAATGCTGGAGGCAAGGAAGATTCCCACTAGTGCAAAGAAAGCTCCTTTGGAATCTGTAATCCAGCTCAACGCGCCATAGATAAAAAGACCGATCGCAAAAAACTGCACAGGATCCTTCCCCAAGATGGAAGACCAAAATGCAAGGGATGGAATGCTTCCGAATACTAATAAGTGCCATGGCTTTACGGATGGCGAAAGTCTCTTGAGGCCCAAGAACATGAAATAAGCTCCCATGAGGCCAAAGAACGACCAGAGTACTTTAAGGCTATGATACGAGTGAGCTATAGGAAGACTGTCGTTAACGATTCCAATAAGTGATTTGATATTTTCAGTTCCCGCTCCGAATCGGAATCCATCCCAAGACCCAGTTCTTGCCATTCCATCTCTGAAGTAGACAAAGGCATCTAAGGTTTCATAGTGCGATTCATAAAAAAGCATAACCACGAGGCTTATGAAACCTCGTAGCAACCATAGGATGATCAGATTCGTACGCAGCTTCGGATGGGCAGGCATAAGTACTAAGAAGAGGCAGATGGAAAAAAACCAGGCTAATGCCTGCAAGTAGTCTGCAACTTGATCTCCCGTGTAGAGAACGCTGGATAAAGACTCCACTCGGTTGCTAAACAGAGTGGAAACATAAACTATCAAAAGCAGTCCGGAAGAAAGCCCAATCCAGCTTAGAACTTTGGATTGGCGCTTCATTTTATTTTTAGGGATCGCTTACCTTCAATCGACAAACTCCAGGAGGCGCCCAAGAGCAAGCCTACAATAGCGGACAGCAACACAGCCAATTTCGTCTTGGGCGAGGAGGGTCTTGTCGGTAGGGAGGGCTCATCAATTTTGACTATAACAACATCATTTTTCTTCGCATCAATTTGAGACATTTCGTACTCCTTACTTAGGAGGTCAACAAGTCCAGATTGAATCTGCAGTTCGCGTTGAGCTTCGGGATAACTGACCCTTGAATTGCCAGAAACAAATTTCTTTTCAACCTTTGCCAAAGCTTCTTTGGTTTCTTCTAAGCGCTCTTTAATAAACACTTCAGTGTTTTTTGCCTGAGTGAGAATATTATCTCGAATATAAAGTTCGAGGGCTTCCAATACCCCGGTAAGAATTTCTTGGCTAAGCGCGGGATCTTCGTTTTCAATGGTCAGTCTGAGGAAGTCACCATCTCGATTTACCCCCAAGGCTTTTCGAATGAAAGAGGAGCCCGCCATCGAATCAGATTTTAATTTCTTCCCATAAAACGCTTTAAACTTAGAGCCTTTCTCAAGAAGGATCGCCATGGTTCGTGCGGCTAGGTCTCGGCTTTTTAAGACTTCTTCGAACTGCTTAGATTGGCTTGTTCCGCTCCCCAGGTTGAGGCCACTGGACAACGAGCTTAGAGCTCCTTCTAGTCTCGAACTCGACATATCTGTTCGAGCCATAATTAAGGCATCCGATTGATAAGCTTTTGTTACCAAAAACTGACAAATTAGAAAGCTGAGTAAGGCGCAGGCTCCTGCCACTCCGACGAGTCGCAATATATTCCGTCGAAGAAAATTGCTGATAGGTTCAAGCGAGCGATAATATTCTTCGGCAAATTCCATTTGATGGTCTTCCAATTTTTTATTTAAACGCGGCAATCGTGATTCCTGTTGTTGAAGCGATCTTAAACAAAATCTCTGTAATATCCTTGGTCGTTCTCATCCAGGAAAATCTTGTAATATCCTTGGGCACTAAGATCGAATCGCCTCGATCGACTTCGGCTTGATAAAAATTGCGTAGTAGAAATCCTCGGTTTTGGCGGCGGCTGATAACCGTTCCATCAGCTTTAATTAAAAAAATACTATCGTTATCCGCATTGATAGTCGTGCCGCCAGCTTGACCAACGTAATCACCGATAGTCTTTCCAGGCTCGTAAACCACAGACATTTCGTTGTAAACTTCGCCCATTACCAAGACGGTAGAGGGCGTCGTGGGAATCGTTAAACTGTCGCCAGCCTCTAGGGCGATATCCATCTGGCTTCCAGTAAAGTCATTCAATTTTTCCAGACGAATCACCATTCGACCGCTAACTTCCGAATCTTGAAGCTGTCGAAGTAGAGTTCGTCTCGCGGTGAGGGCTTCTTTGCTTGATTGCAAATCAGCAGCGGAAAGCAGATCAGATTCCACGGGAAGACTCTGCTGCAATACAGCTTCCTCCAATTCCGCCACCTGGTGCTTAAGTCTCTCTTGCTGCATCTTTTTTACCGACTCTCGTGTATAAACGGCGCCCATTAAGAAGGCTTTGTCCGTAAAGCCGCCCGCTCGCTTCAAAACGCTGCTGAGCCGCTCACCCGGAAGAAAAGGATAGCTACCTGGATATTTGATCTCGCCTTGTACTGAAATAAAATTGGAAGTCTCCCAATTAGGAAGACCATGAACAAAAACTCTATCTCGAGCTTGAAGGGCAGGGTTATTGCTGGGTGGCTCCGCAATGACTTCTTTCAAATTAACTTGAAGCCTTTCGGGCTTGAGTCCACTTTCTTCAACTTTGTAGCGAGCAATCTCGGCTCTTGTTAGATAGGCATCTTCCTTCACATTGCCTGCCATAAAAATTAAATCCCGCAATGTCATCCCGTCAAAGTATAAGTACTCGCCAGGATAATTAACTCGCCCATCAATATAGACTTTACGCTGAAGATCGAGTTCTTTTTCGGAAAATATAATAATCTCATCACGTTCCTGAAGTTCGATATTTTGAGACTCATCTCCCTCGAGCATTCGTGAGAGATCCACAAAGACGGATTGCTTATCATCTTTAGGGGGAATGGTGCGAATGATTTGAATGAATTTGGTGTAAGGCTCTGACTTCAGGGTATCAAAATTCGGGATTAATTCTTTGAGTGTCATCCCAGCTCGAAATTCATAGGAGCCTTCACGTTTTGCATGGCCTCTCAAAAACACCGTTTGCTTCAAGGAGGGGAGGACAGAAAAAATCTGCACAAAATCTCCATCAACTAAGGTTGTGCCTAAGTCGGATCGTTTGGCGACCTCAGCATTCAGTTCATTGAAATTTTCAGGGATAATAAAATCTCGAGTGACTCGCTCGCGATTTTCCAAGACTCTCTCAAGCGAAAGGCGACCAATTTGTCCTGCAAAGTTTAAGCCACCCGCCATTTCAATCAAGTCGAAGAGATCTGTTTTGTCGAGTATTTCGTAGATAGCAGGTCGCTTCACGGCGCCGGCCAAAGCGGCTAGCTTTCCAATAACGGGTACCAAAATCACATCCTGAGATTGGAGCTGATAGCCTTGAGCTTTGCCGTAAATCAAAAAGTCATAGAGATCGACTTTTGTAAGCAGTTTGTTTCCTCGCAAAATCTGAACCTGCCTTAAACTCCCTTTCTTCGTGGGCCCCCCGCTATAAAAGAGCGCGTTGATCGCGCTAGACGTAGAGGGGATGCTATAGCTCCCCGGCTTTTGAACTTCGCCTACAACAAATACTTCGATCTTTCGAATCGCTTCAAAGGCAATATTAATTTTGATGCCCTTAAACATTTGCTGCAAACGAGAGCGAATACTTTTTTCCATTTGAGCATAGGTTTTGCGCCAAACTTCAATAGCCCCGACATTGGGAATAAAAATATTTCCATCCCGTCGAACCGTTACCGACTG
>PCXB01000061.1 GCA_002787535.1 Deltaproteobacteria bacterium CG11_big_fil_rev_8_21_14_0_20_45_16 | reverse complement strand
AAATTCAAATTGTGCACAACCCCCCATTACAAGGTTTTTAGACTTTTTCAGAGATGACTAACTATAGTAAATAGCGGGACGGGCCGAAATTGGCGATGCTTTCCAAGCTTTAAAGATTTTCAGTTTGAAGTGAGACTTTGAAGTGTAATGAAGCAGCGCTTAGATAGAGCGCTGTATTAAAGGAGATTTAAAAATGAAAATAAAATTATTGTTACTGCCCTTATTAGCGCTTCCTTTTCCGACTTTCGGCGCGGATATTCGCGACGATGAAGTTTGGACATTGAGCGGAGATTACAAAGAGAATATCGATCAGATTCGAAAGGCTCTCGAAAATGCCAAAGATGTTCATAAAGCGACGATCGATGCAAACACAGGAAGAGTGAAACTCCAATCAGACATGGCTCAGTTTATTGACGCTGATGATATTGAAGATGTTGTTGCTCGATTTACAGGTGTAACTATCACCAAAATCGAAGACTGATCCCCAATTAAGTGCTTAAAAAGATAAACGGCTCGACTTGAAAATATTTCACATGCTTCGAAGGTAGAGGTGGTGTTTAATCATCACGCCTCCGACCTAAGCAGCTTTGTGTGTTTTCTTGAAGGCATCGATGCGATCCCAATAGCGAGATTTTCCATAGTGCTTATAAAGTGATGTTTCATAATCACGTGTAAGTACCTTGGCGGGTTCGTATTCAGGACTGCTCTTAATGGTTTCCTTCGATAGATCGAGATGAAGGCTTCGATCGGCCCAATCAATTCGAGAGGCCCAAACCGGAGCGATCAGGACTTTCTTACTCGGCCACCAATTAACTGTATCAATAATCAAATAGCGGACTGTCCAGGTTTCATCTTCGAACAGAAAATCTTCTACATTCCCCATGCGGCCATCCCTCGTATCGATCGTGTAGCCGGCCACTGTGTTCGCTGAGCGAAGGTGGGGATCTTGATTTTGTTTTTCAGCGACAAATTCGCCCACGGTCTCCTTTCGCGCTTGACTGAGTTCGTGGGGATAAATGCCATAGCCCCAAATGCCTGGATATGCCCAGTAGTGTGGCCAGTCGTAATATTTCGCATACTTTTCTTCATACTGGCGAGAGACCGGTTTTTGAGAATCATAGGATGGACTATTTCTCACCTGGTCGCGGGTAAGGTTTACGGAAATTAATTTTTCAATCGACGAATACCCTCGATTAATCGAAATCGGTGAAATGAGGACTTTTCGACTTGCGAGCCATTCGCCTGTTTCCACGACGAGATAACGGATGGTCCAAAGACTATCATCAAAATAAACATCAATGACTTCACCAATTATTCCATCCTTAGCCGAAAGCGAGCCTCCTTTTAAAGTTTTTATGGAATGTAACATATCGATTCCTTTCTGGCCTATCACCAAAAAAGCATGAGCTTCCGTTTGCAACGGAACCACTATCTTTTGTCTAAATTTTTGAAAGGACTAACCTTGGATAGAGGCTGTCAACAAAACCCAAGCCAAATTTCTTTGCTATGGGTAGCGAATCAATGGCGAGACAAAATCGATGTGGCTGGAAAAATTACTTCATCGGCTCCCATGTCGATCTTCCCACTAACTCTATTATGCCCATCGATATCATAGTTAGGAATCTCCTCGAGAACTTCATTAGTGCCTCCCGAAATGCAGGGGGAATTTCGTGTGAGGTGGAAGCGATCGGCCTGAAATTTTGGGTCGGCATCAATGACTTTCTCCCCTTGGTGGATGCCAGACCAGTTTTGGATCAAGCTATAGCTAACTAAAAATTCTCCATCTCCAGCGAGTTGTGCGTATTCGGAGTTGTCGCCATTTCCCCATACAATATTATTGGTGAGCTTAAGGACGTCCCAATCGGCGTAAACGCCAATGATTCCAGCATTGGAATTGGCTGTGATCGTCGAATTGATAATTCGCGAGTGAGTGCCACCATAAGCAATTAAGCCATCATGATTGTTGATCAATACTGAATTAAATAGATCGAGATAGGGTTTGCCGCTTACAATATTATAATAATTTACGATGGCCGCGCCGGGTTGGTTTTCGAAGTAGGAGTTGCTGATCCTTAAGTGAACATCAAAATTTGAGCCACGATTTTCAATGGCCGTATTAGCAGAGCCCGCGCTGTTCCCACTAAAATAGCTGTCTCGAACTTTCATATCGTAAGCGCTCGTATAAAGAGCTCCCGCATGTTCCGAAGCATAGTTATTAATAAAGCTTGAGCGAGAAATGACGCCACCTTGGCCTGAGGATATTGTGACAGCACCGCCGGAATAAGAGCTTGAGTTGTTTAGAAATCGTGAATTTTCGACGAGGATATCGTTGCTAACAAAGGAGTAAAGGGCGCCACCGCTTGCCGAGCTATTGGAAACAAAATCGTCATCGATAAAGTGAGGATTACTATCCTTTATATAGACAGCCCCACCTTGGGTGTAGGAAAAATTATTTTCAAAGCGACTGGCTTCTACGACGACGTCGCTGTCCGTTACAATATACATCGCGCCGCCACGTCCTTGTGCCATGGGCGGCCAAGATGCCCTATTCAAAGTGAACTCACAGTTTCTAACCGTGAGTAAAGATGAAACGACATACATGCCCCCACCGCGCTGAAAGAAGCAGCAAGTCTTGGACGAGGCGCTTCCGCCTGTGATGCGGAAACCTTCCACGAGTGTGTTGGGGTTCGTAATGTAAGCCGCATAAACAACATGGTAAGTGTTGTCGTCATAGTTTTCAAAATTCGGAAGGTCGTTAGCATTCAGGTCACCACTAAGTGTGCTTACGTAATGCCTGGGATCCCACTGATTCGCGTTAGCGTGTGAGAGGCCTGCATAGCCGCCCCGAAGGATCGTCCCATTTTTGACCAAAAACGAGGTCTCTCGGTTGCCATTGGGAGGTGCGGGTTTATAGATGCCTTGCGCGACTCGAATTTCATCGCCCGATGATGCCTGGCCGAGTGCTGTCGTTAAATCCTTAAATGCCGACGCCCAAGTTTGTCCGTTGCCGCCAGCTTGCGCATCGTCATCGACATAGATTATGGCTGCCTTAGATATATAACTAAGAAATAAGCAAAAACTTACTGAGAAAATAAACTTCATCCCTTCCACTCCTAACCGGACTAAAGCTATAGATTTGGTTTATTCTATGCAAGAATCTAAAAACATTTTTTCTTAAAAAAATACGGTAGAGGGTACTCTCTAGTACGAAAGTCTCCCGTTACGAGAATGTCACCGTTATCGGCCATTTTCTTGTGATTAGGAAATTGGCTGTCAAAATTGAAAATGAATTGGAAGTCACTACGAAGATCGCTTATATCCCGAAGATTGAAGAGGTCAAAAGATCTGGTGAGCAAATAATATTCCAAATGAAAATGATCTTCAGAATATTCAATTAGAATATTTCCTTCACGATCAATGCCTCTTAAAATCAACCACTCATTTCGAAGATACGAGGGGAGGCTAAATGTTTTTAGACCCTCCTTTTCGGACCATCGACCTATGCCCCAAGATCCCAGGCGCAGGGCTGCCAATCCAGAGTCGTTAAGGATAGCTTGTTTCGCACACTTCCATCCGAAGCAACTTGTCAGGACGATGGCATTTTCAGGATCTTGTGCATTAGAATATAAAACTTGGGTTTCTTCATCGTTTGGTACAATAAAGATGACTTCGTCACGATGATTAATGGTCTCAAGGTGAGCATAAAATCCCAAATTATAAAAAAATCTTGATTGCAAATCAATAAGCCCGATTTGATCCACGGATAAAAAGTGAATGAGGCCTTGTTGAGAAATTTTAAGCGCTCGAGAAAATTCCTGAGATTGAGAATAGTTTTTGAGATCAACCATAAGTTGATCGGGAATGGAGTAGACGCTGGCGGCTGCATAGGTGAAGTAATCCACCTGACCCACTACCAGGCCTTCTTTTGAAACATCCGTAATTTCTGTAAATGGCGGAAGCTCGCCGAGAAAGCGAACGGATCCGTCGAGCGCTTGATAGAGTGCTAATCGCCCATCAAATAGAGGGCGAGTCAGGATCGCCCGTCCATCTTCCTGCATGAATCGAGCTGTCATATCTGGTGCGAGTGGACGACTTTCATATCGAAAGTTATTACAAGGGAGTTGTTGCTTCTCTCGTACGCTGGCAAAGCTGCCTGCGTTTTCAATTTGTGCGACGAGCTGTCTGTGTCCAACCGTGAGAATAAAAAAAGACAAAACCCATACCCGAAAAATGCTGATCAACATAAAAACCTCCAAAAACCCTACATAGATGTAACCTAGACCTAGGCATCTATTAAGCGCGGAGCTTGTCGTCAAGGAGATTGGATTGCCGCCGCTCTCGTCCTCGACAAGCTAAACGATCAGCAAACGCTACTAGAGTTTAAATGGTGTTCAAAATATTAAAAGTAATGAGCCAAGGAGAATTATTCCAATTTGACAGCGTTGTTTTTTACTTTTCCGCCGACTGAATGGACTTCGTCAACAAGTTCCTTGTGATCAAAATGCTTTGACCATTCACATTCCTCTGGGCGGTCGAGATTGCATGACAAACTTCCGGATTGGTCAACGAACCAAACGATCGGGCTTTCCTCATGCGAAGCTCGGGCCCTAAAGTTCTCAGCGCTCCCATTCAGTATTTTGATCTCAACTCTTCCTTCTTCCGTTTGATCCAGTCGCCTCCACGAGAATTCGAATGGTTTTTGGGAGATGACCTCCAAACTACAATTTTCATCTGGATGTCCCTTCCAAAACTCATGACAGGATTTCCATACGGACTCTAACTGTGCTGAGGCAAGACTTTCGCTTTCCGGAGTGCTTCCTGGCGGACGAATCCAGTAACTTGAGCTTTCAAAGTTTGTTTTAGTTTTCCAATAAGCAAAGGCTCCAACAACGGTTAGGATGGAGATTAAAATAAAGAGTACTTGTCTCATCATATTCTAGTTCGTGTATTATAGGCTCATGAATTCAAAGAAACGAAGATATTGTTACCATTTAATTTTGATATTTTTAACGGTTGTGGCCACTTCATTTTCTAGTTCGGGTGAGGAGTTGCAGTCTACAGTTAAAGAGGTGGCCAAAGTCTGCGAAATTCGTTGTACTGACGGATATAAAGAACTGCGAAGAGATGTGCCCCTTCCAGAATGTTGCGCCAAGGCTGATAAGTTTTGTCAGGAAAGAAAATCCTGGATGACCTCGTGTTTGCATGTTGACTCGAATGCGTCGGAGTAAGGTCGACCCTTGGATTTTACGAAAGATAATTAGATGGAGATGAATGTGCAGGAAATTCCGGTTGTTGTAAAAATCTTTACTGAGGAAGAGTATCAATCGTTTAAGGCTGATGGAAGTTTTTGGGGTTCAGAGAGAGATTTGATAGATGGCTTTATTCATCTTTCAACTCAGGATCAAGTGGAGGGTGTAAAGAGTAGGCATTTCGAAGGGCGCCAGGACCTTGTGTTGGGTCATTTTTTGACCGAAAAACTATCTGCAGAATTAAAGTGGGAAGCAAATGACAGAGGGGAGCTATATCCTCATCTTTATCGGGAGCTTAGAGTGGAGGACGTAGTTGAAAATCCAGACGCTCTCGTAACACCTAGCCGAGAATGTAAAGATAGTAATGGAACGACACTAAATGAAGGTGATTCCGTAGCAGCCATCAAAGATCTAAAGGTGAAGGGTGGAGGGTCTATGGTCATTAAGAGAGGAACAGTTGCTAAAAATATTCGCCTTACAGACGACCCAACTAAGATTGACTGCAAAGTGGATGGCGTGGCTTTAACTCTTGAAACTCAGTGGTTCAAAAAGCTTTAGACGCGAAAATTTTTACTCACAAATTACTCCAATCGATCCCAACTTAAGTGAGGTTACACTCCTCCTATAAGGTATAAAGTTGTTTCTGGAGGTGAAAGATTTGGGAAAATATAAACGTCAATTGTTTGAGTTATACGCAGAAGCATTTGTTAATCTTGATGATGAAAAATCAAAATGGATAAAAAGTTTTTTTCTAAATAGTTGTTATCTCAATATTCGCCATTGTAGTTTGCTTCGCGACAGTCTGAAAAATCCTGACTCTCTTGCGAGTGCCGAATCTGGCCTCGATTTTGTTATCTTAGATGCGGCTTGGATTTTGACTGAGCCGGAAAGAGCTTCAGAGCTAATCGACGCTCTTAAGCACAATGAGGTTTTTGTTGTAGTATTTGTTGAATCGAAATTAGAGCGTTGTCAAATTCAAGAGCTTAATACATGCCCGAATTGGATTCTGAATACTAGGTCGGAAGATTCGGTAAGAGAAATTCTTGTCCGAGAAATTCTCGAATCAATAAGACTTAGTAAATGGCCACGGGGAATACTTCGAAATGCTGACTGAATCTATACGAGATTTAGGATCAGAGAATTGTAGTCATGGAGTTGCATAGCTTTAAAAACATCGAGAACTCTCTGGAGTGCGGTGAGGTGTTGGGAAAAATATATGACGTCTATTTTGACAACACGAGTTGGTTTGTAAGATATGTCGTTGTTGACCTTGAAAGCGGGCTGAGCAAGAGAAAAGTCCTGATTTCGCCCGTGTTTATCGAAAGATTTTCATGGGATCCTGAAGTTGTACCTGTAAGATTAAAGGCCGCACAAATTAGAAATGCTCCGGACTGGGATGTGGAGAAACCGATTTCTAGGTTGTATGAAAAAGAGTACTTTGAGCACTTTCACTACAATCCATATTTGGACGCGCAATCAGGTGCCCCCCAGAGTGTGCGGAGTGATGAATCGGAATTGGGCGAGTCATCAAATCTCAGGTCAGCGATAGAAGTACGCAATTATATTATTCACAGTACAGATGTTAACAGTATGAGATTTGGGCACTTAGATGATTTTATTTTTGATATCGAAACCTGGAAAATCCGTTATTTGGTAATTCATCCATCGAATGTATTGAATTCAACTAAACAGAGTCTTATTTCAACGAAATGGGCTGGATTTATTGATTGGGTTAGGCAGGAAATTAATATCGACCTTCCAGTGTCAGAGATCAGATCGGCTCCTCCGTATGATGCCACGTTGCCGCCTAACCACGCCTACGCAAATAAGCTACATGCGCACTATAAAAGGGAATTAGATTGGAATGAAACTCCTGTGAGACGAATTCGCACAAGTCTTTAGAACTAGAAGCTTTGTAACTTTGGTTAGTTTGAAATATGGCCAAAGTTTGTTTTACTCAGCCTAAGCACAGCGAGTGATCGCTAGAATAAGGAGTAAGAAATGAAAGAAATTACTTTGAATCGTCTTAACCCTGTTGAAGAGTCAATAGATGAGTGCCTTAAGGCGGTGAAGAAAAAAGAAGATGAGTACCCAGAATTGTCAGAAGTTGTTAGAGATCTAAAAACCAAGGCGGATCGATTAAAAGCCGCCGTCAACGGAAATCCCTCCTCCAGCGAAGCGAGGGATGCGCTGTTGGATGCTGAGCAAGCTGCTGATAGTGCCAAACAAGCGGTGATGGCTAGTTCGGAAAAGATCGATCCAAACATCCGTCAGTCCGTCTTGGACGCACATCAAAAAATGGCGGACTTGAAGCACGAGTTTCTGGCAGCTTAAACGAGCCTTCTATTATGTAAAGCTCGCGGGATTGTAGATTAATAAGAAGTCTTCTAAATTGATTCGGGTGTCATTAGAGTTATCCGAGTCATATTTATGAATTTAGAAGCTTTGCTAATTGCAGTTGCAGCCGTACTTATCTTGCTTCCGCGGGCTTTGGCTCGCCTTCGTATACCGCTCGGAATCACCGCCTTTTTTATTGGTCTTGCAGCTAGGGAATTTGCGCCTGAGGTGGCGGGTAACGATTTCGTAAAATTGTTTTCGGTCCTGGGAATTTCATCACTGTTTCTTTTGGCAGGAATGGAGATTAATTTTGAGGACCTAAAGAAGCATCGTACACCTCTTATTCAACATATCTTGATTCAACTTGTGGCCATCATCATTAGTGCTTGTTCAATATATTTGCTTTTTGAGTTTAGCATTTCTCAATGCACGCTAATCTCCCTAGCTCTGTGGACGCCATCGACGGGGTTCATTATGGATAGCGTCGGACAGTGGAAAGTTAGTGAAGACGAAACGTTTTGGATTAAAACAAAAGCGATCGCCGCTGAAATAGCTGCTCTATTTTTGATGTTCGTGGTGACTCAGTCAGAAAGCTCGCTTAGTCCTGGAGTGAGTTTTGCGTTAATGGGCGCATTTATTATTGCTCTACCTGTCGTTTTTCATTTTTTGGCTAGGTTGGTGCTGCCTTTTTCGAAGGGTTCTGAATTTTCGCTCTTAGTATTATTAGCCATGGCTTGCGCCGTATTTACCAAAGAGATCGGGGCCTATTATCTGATCGGCGCATTCTTTGTCGGCTTGGTTTCCAATCAGACGATGCGCCGCCTGCCGGAAGTCTCAAACAAGCAAATTCTTGATTCACTTAATCTCTTTGCTGGATTTTTTATTCCTTTCTATTTTTTCAACAGCGGGACACTGATGTTTGGAGCGGCTTGGTCTCTAAAATCCTTATGGTATGGATTGGCGGTTGTAGGAATCGTCTTACCTATTCGAGTGGGTATCACGATGCTCCATCGAGCTTTGGTAAGCGGCGAAAAAATATCTTCAAGCTTTCGAATTGGAGTCGCGATGGCTCCGAACTTAATTTTTGGCCTGGTTATTGCGGGAATTATCTTTCGAAGGGGGGCGGAAGCGGATTGGATTCTACCTGCTTTAATTATTTATACTTTCATCTCGTCCATTATGCCCGCCCTCGTGCTGGGAAAGAGTGCTAAGCGCTATCATCTGGTAAGAAATATTAGCCGATTTTTTGGCACCAAGCCTGCGAAGTCGGTAGCGACAAATTTAGAACCGGAGCGAGTGGATTCCGAGGATAAGACCAGCAACTAAAATACAGTAAATGGCGGCACGTTCAATATACTGGCGAAAGTTTGGAGGAATGCGAGAAGCCAGGGAAATGACCAGCGCGTACCAACTGATATAGCCAAGCAAAATTCCAAGAATATAGAATACAAAATAATTTGTGGGCATAGAAGCGCCAAGTCCCACCAGAGCGATATTCGAAAACCAAACGGCAGGATTTAAAAGGGTCCACCAGAAGCTTTTTCCAATCCAATCGTTTGGGTTGTTTTTGGAGAATAGAAGATAAATCGCCAGGGTGATCAAAAGAACTCCAGCCAGGAGCTTAAGAGGCCAATAGTCAAAAGTTGATGCCAGTACTTGGCGATTGAAAACGCAAAGCAGGAGTACGAGAAGATCGGCGGCCGCGAATCCAAGGAGTTCCAAGACCGCCTTTCTTCTATGTCCACTCAACGAAGGCTGTAAAATTGCAAAACCTGCTGGTCCCGGAGGGATAGTCATCACAAATCCTGCTACCCAACCCATCAAAAACGTCATGCAGCAACAGTTCCTTCCATCATTTTTCCGACAAAGGAATAAAACTCTTTTTCGGAGTTGAAATTTGATTTCATTTTGAATTGGCCTCGACTCGCTTGAGACTGATGGAAGTTCTTTACCATCTCGGCGGAAATAAATTGAACCTGTGGAGAGTCAATAAAGCCCAGCTCCTCGCGGGCTTCCCAGTAGTCAAAATTCTTTTTCTTTAATATTTCATCTACTTGTCGGGCCCACTGAGAGTTCAATTTTGGATTTGGATTATCGATTGCAAAAGCCCACTGATAATTGGCTCGACCCGATGGAGAGCGACCAGGATAAACAAAGAAATGGCGGATAACATTTTTAGTTTCTTGGCTTAGTTCTTCAATAACGGAATTAAGTTCGGCCATGGAGACTTTTTCTGCCGCAACATTCATACCTTGGCCGATTCGTCCTAGTATCTGAAATTGAACTGTAGGATTGACCGAAATAATTTTAAGACAGTCGCCGATGGAATAATTGATGAGACCATTGGGAGATGAGAGGAGTAACTCCACCTCATCTCCCGGCTGTAGATCCGCCAGCCTAACGATCTTTCCGTCCTCCCCAAGTTTTCTAAACAAATAAACAATGTCCCCGAGATGAAACTGATAAATTCCGTTCATCCCACCGTTGAGAGTGGGGATCTCATAGCCAAATGGACCTTCGGTCGAGGCATAGCAGCCGACATAGTTAAGTTCGCGACCCACTGCTGTATTGAGTTGGCTTTTCCAGGCATCAATTGCTGTTGCGCTATAAACACAGGTGCGAAGATTGGGGAAAGCCTCGGCGAGATTTTCGCAGCCCCAAGATTCCTTTAAGTGTTCAAATAGACTCAGGAGATAACTAGGGACTCCCGAGACGAGTTGAAGATTGGCTGAACGAAGTTCTTCAGACATCTTCTCCATTTTAGCATTCATATCTGGGATCAAAAGACTTTCGGCTTTGGGAAAACTATTTCGACGAAATAACCAAGGAGATCGCATCGATAAAAATCCTGATACGTAGCCATGGGCTAATCCTCGTTCATCTTTCCTAACGATTGGTGTCGAACCCCAAATTAGGCGTTGGTCTTTAATTAAACTTATGGAGCTGGCTTCTTGTAATATGGCCGCCATCGCGAGTTGGTAGCGTTCCCAAGTTTTTAGCATAGCCTTATTATAAGGAAGGGCCTTGCAGTCGCCGGATGTTGTTCCTGAGCTCAGGCCGACATATTGAAGAGGATCTGAAAACATGGCTCGGCTCGGGGCGCTGAGAGTAGTCTTGATAGTTTGTTTGTAGTCCTCATAGGTGCGGACTTGGGCAAGCCTTGCATAGTCATTAAGATTTTTCGCCCGGGATAGCTCGCTTGATCGATAGATTTCGGAACGTCGAAGCTTGGCTTGAAGCCTTCGAAAGGCTTTTTCCTGGGCTTCCCCGGGTGTAAGCTGGTCGCGAAGAATTTTGTTGTATTGCCGCTTTAGGATTGCTGAAAGGCTACTCTGTAACATAGTTTTATTTTTGACAGAAATTTTTAGGAAGGTCTTGCGATCGCCTTGACGCTTTTGCTGGATTTCTGTCAAGCAGGGGGAAAATCGTGGGAGAAAAACGCGCGGCTATTAGTAAGGATGAGATTTATTGGAAAGTCTTGCGGGCGGCGATGAGCTTGGATTTTAAGAAGGGCCATTGTCGGTGGACGATCGCTGGGCTCTCAAGGGTTTCGGGCGTTTCGAGACCTCTTATCTATTATTACTTTGGGAAAAATCGTGAGGATATTCTCTTAGCGGCGGTGAAAGTCATTGGAGAGGAATGCTTTGGACTTAGTCCCAAGCGAATGAAGCTTTGGAAAGAGGGGGATTTGTGTGATTCAGTGCGTCAAAGTCGCGCCTTTGTGCAAGACCACCAGGACTTGGCTGCCTTTTATTTTGCTCAGCGAAGCAAGCCTCACTTTGTCGGGATCGCTTTAAGGGAATTGGAGGCTCAGTACGCCAAGAAGCTAAAGAACTTTTTTCGAACTCAAGAAGATGCGGATATCCAAAGAAAATTGGCATTATTTTTCGGTCTTGTTTTTGCACCAGGAATTTCTGACGAAGCTATCGCATCTATTTCGGACCGACCTCTTTGACAGTTTTCCGCTGAAGCTGTCAAAGCTATTGGGAGCTCTCTCAGTCATTTTCTGTCATTCCTAGGGCATGATTTTATTTTCACTTTTAATTACAGGATTTCCTTGCGAAGAAGTTTCAAAATTGGGACCCAACACACGCTATGATTGTCAGGTCGGAGAGAAGAAAATTCATTTTCTACGCCTAGAGGGCCATAACTCCCAAATCAATTACGCGCATGGCCGATTGCTTGCCAAGGAATCAGTTCAAGGGTCACTCAAGGAAATTCATGGCAGCATGGAAAAGGATCTAAAAACTGGGAGTCTTTTGTCTCGGGAATTAAAAAAATCAATAGTTGAATGCTATAGCACTCGAATCCAGAATTCCGTTTCGAGAGAGTTTATTGATGGAACCGGCAGTTTTTATCAGGGTTTGCAAGATGCCTTGGGTTCACGAAATCCTTTTAGTCGCAAAGATGTCCTCACGAGCGCGACAGCAATAGAGTTAAGTATCGCGGCTGAGGGGTTAATGCGCCGGCTCGAAGAAGATAAGATTGGAACGATTGCCGAGATGGCAACCGTTTGTGGTATTAGGCTGTCGCTCAATCAAATCGATGATCTGCTTCGAGAGCTTCAATTTATCGGAAAAATGAAGTTGGGTTGCTTAGGATTTGTCAGTCCTTCGGGTGAGACTCGTGAGAGCAGTTTGGTTCATGGCCGAAACTTTGACGCCAATCTTGTGGAGTCCTGGAATAAGGCGCCAACAGTATTTTTGATACATGAACCTGGCTACTATCGTTATGTGGCCGCGGCTTCGGCTGGTGTTATTTTTCCTGGGGGGATTAGTGGCTTAAATGAAATGGGAATTTCAGCTTCCCTTCATGAAATGTCGACAACACACTATAAGACATCGCATTCTGGGAGATCTGGCGAAATCGCACCTTTTTTGCAGCAAAGGATTCTTCGTGAAGCGGCTAACCTCGATGAGGCAATTGCGCTCATCAAACGAACTAAACACTTTGGAGCGTGGACCATCTTACTAGCAGATTCTAAGAATGATGACGTCGCTTCGATCGAAATCTCTGGGGATCGTGTACAAGTTGCGCGGCGAAGCCAAAATAGTCCGATGGGTCAGTCCAATCATTTTCTTGGTGATCAAATGTGGAATCAGTTTTTTACATATAGTTTTGGCAAAAATCTTGAGTCCCTTTCTCGACTTCGTGTCGTAGAGCGGGCTCTTCATGAGGACCGGGGAGGGATTGATATTGATTGGGCCATTGATCATTTGGCGGGACATGAAGATGCCTTCGAAGGGCTACGGGCTTTCGGTCGAACAGCCGTCAAAGCTTACAATGTCATGTCGACTATTATGATTCCGAACAGATCCCAAATTTGGCTTAGTATTGGTGATCGAATGCCGGCGGCTCACTCGTATTTTGCTGGCTTTCAAATTAATTTTCGTTCAATGAGTTTTGAGCCTTTGGAGGAGAGACGAACCCAGCAGTATAGTGACATTCCTAACTGGGAAGAATCTTTGTCCGTTTATGTTCAGGCGCGTTTGGCCTATGAAGCGGGAAACAAGAATGAAAGCTATCGACTCTTGCGGCAGGCGCAGCAATTGGCTTTAGAGGATCATATTGACGAAACCACTTATCGATATGTGGTGGCTAGGTTGCTTCTCGAGATGGGATTTCCTGAGCTTGCGCTTTCTCACTTTGATGCTCTGTGGAGCCAGCGTGATACTTTACATGGCCATAAGCGAGCCTTGATTGGATTGTATTCGGCGCGTGCGGCATTGGAATTGCCAAAAGAAAAAATGAAACAGCGAAAGCAGAAGTCTCGGGAACAACTGAGTTATGCGAAAGATATTTTTACGAAGATGGAAAGATCGGCACGTCATTTTGATTTGAGAGCCAAGCTTAGCCAAATCTCGAAGATTCAAAATGGCAGCAAAACTGAAATGCCAGCGATTGATTTTGTAACGGTCGAATAGAAACGTCCTACGCGACCATTTGAATCGAAACCGACTTCCGACAAGTCGAGCAAGTATCTTGAATGGGAAAATCTGCGGGCTGGGAATGGAGCTCCATCTTGGTACCGCAGCAAGGGCAGAGATAGCTTCCACCGAGAAGTTTATTTTGTTGTTTCGAAATAAAACTAAATACAAATGGGATCGCCAAAAGGAAGCCTGGTACAAGTACAAAGTGGGCGATGGGGAGAAAGGCTGAAGCGCCAGCCAGTCCAAAACATACGCAAGCTGCCTTTAGGGCTCTTTTTTTCCTTTCGGTGGCTTCCCATGATTGAATTTGAATTTCGCCATTCGTTGGGATCTTACAAAACTCTGATTCTACTCTAATATTGATAGTTTCTTGCTTCATAACATCTACCTAGCGATGGCTTCCCTTTGATTCGTTGTCACGGGTTCCATTCATTCGAAAAAGATCAATCAAGTAAACGCCTTTATTTTTAATTTTCCATTGAACATCAAAGTCCAAAAATCTAAAGCCAAACTGCCGACCTTCATTGGCGGTGGTGTCGATGGGAAATAGTTTTCGAAGAGCTGTGGCGCGGGGGTCGAGTTCGAGCATTTGATGAAGAAGCTCTTTCAGTTGGGGATATTCGGCAGAGGTGGCGGCCTTGATACTGTCCAAAGCTTCCTTAGAATAGGTTACGGGATAGCAAAAGTTTTCAGCGGAAGCCCATCCTGGTTTTGCATCTGGAAAGGCGTCGGCAAATGGGAGATAGGGTTTAATATCGAGTACTGGAGTTCCGTCCAAAAGGTCTAAACCACTGAGATGGATTTCGACGCCATTTGGGGCTTGTGTTTCGATTTTTTCGATTTTCAAAGCGGACATTCCAAGAGGGTTGGGTCGGTGAGGTGAGCGAGATGCTAAAACACCTACGCGTTCAGGGCCATCGATTCGCGGCGGAGATATTTTGGGGCGCCAGTTTTTTTCCAAATGCTTATGAAATACAAAGATTACCCAAAGATGAGAAAAACCCTCCAAATCCTCGACGGCGCTTTGAAAGCGCGTGTCATGGTTTAGCTTGAGAAGGCCTGTCGCCTGAGGAATCATCATCGATTGTTTGGCCATTCCAATTTTTTCTTTAAAAGGACTATGAATATAGCCGATGGGCGAAAACTGAAAGCTGACGTCTTTTGTCATAAGCTGGCTAAAGCTAATACGAAATTTCTGATATGTTTAGGTTTATGTTAGATGATTCTTATCTCGCCGTTATCGACTGTGCCGTTAAAGAGCCTGTGGCTAATTGTTTCAATTCAATTGTGGCGCGTTACCGAAAACCAGCCCTATATTATTCTCCTGGTTTCTGTGGAATGGATATCGAACTCTCCAAAACCAAGGCCGTAATGATTTTAGGTAGCGCTTCCTCGGTAAATGATAATCTTCCGTGGCAGAAATCAGTTTTTGAGTTGATCGAGGATTGTTTAAAAAGCAAAATTCCACTTTTGGGTTTGTGTTTTGGACATCAGGCGATTGCCCATGTCTTAGGCGCCAAAATTGATTTTGTTTCCATCGAGCAAAGGAAGCTGCAAGGCTCACGGGAAATAAGTTTTGAGGAGGATTTCGGCTTTATCAGAAAAGGTGATGTCATCAATGTGGCCGTATCCCACAAAGAAGAGGTTAAAAATCTGACAATAGATATGAAGCCACTAGCCTCGTCTGGAGCGGCCATCGTCGAGGCCTTCGCGCATCGTGAGTTAGCTTGCTTTGGCTTTCAATCTCATCCCGAAGCTTCTCGATATTTTATAGAGCATCAAGTCGGGATTAAAAGCTCAGATGAGATTGAAAGCCTCAGACAAAGTTCTTATCAAATTGTTGACGCCTATTTTTCGTTATTTCAGAACTGACTACCCACTGTGCTTGAGATGCTTAGTCCATTGAGTTCGCATTCAGCTTGATTGTGCAAAGTTTGTGAGGTGGCTTCAACTTGCTCGGGTAAACCTTTGTAGGCTCGCACAACGCAAGACTGCCATTGTGCGTAATCTCCTGTCGCGACGGGTGGCACAGCAACATAATGTCCGCCTTGAGCTTGCATATCAACTTTGCTGTACTGTGAGTAACAGTTGTCGGGTGGCGGCGAGGTGTAATCATTGCCTACTGGTGCACATTCTGGATAATCCGTATGTCGCAAACTTGGTACGCCGAATCCAATCTGTGAAGGGCCTGTTGAACACCAGAGCTCAACTTTGTCGGCGGCGACTTCTGAAACTCGTGCATAGACTTTGTTGGTATCAACATCCCAAGCCGCTTCAACATTCATCATGGGCGTTCCGTTTAGCATATTGGCCACAAGGTTTCGCCAGATGACCATATGTCCATAGGTTCCGCCGCCATGAGGGTAGTTTGGCTGGATCAAATAGCGAGTGTTTAAGGGGAGCGAATCTGAGTAATGCAACTCAGCTCCCGTTTGAAAGTATGAATCATTGAGTCCGGAAGTTAAAAAGAGGGTTTTTCCCGTCCAGATGCTTGGATCATATTAGGCGCGGTCGTAGCGATCGAGCCACACTTGTCGACCGAGCAGGAAGCTGATTGAGTCATATCCAGAAAAATAATAAGTATGATCCCAAACTTGTTCTCGTGCGCGAAGAGAGTCGATAAAATTACTTAGGTTCGAGTGACCTGACCAGGCGGCTTTGACACGAGGATCGATCAACAAATGAGACTGAGAGGCTACACCACGTTTGGATCCTCCAGAAGTGGCAACTTTAACGAAATTAAATTCCGGGAGATTAGGATAGTGCTGAGCACGCAATCGATTCAATACAATTTCCGAAACATCGACGAAGCGTTTCAGTGCGATGGCACTGATGATGCCCGAATGAAGATTGAGGCTGTCGATTCGACTGGGGTTAGATGGTGGGATGACGACACTATCTATGTGTCCAAGATCGCTAAGACAATTATGGATATCTCCATCCTCAGTTAATACTCCCGAACAGGCTTGGTGGGCGCATTGGTCTGTTGATTGAGCTTGTCTTGCAAGTTCAAGAGACGATTTTGTTTCAGGCTGAAATTCAATTGTATTGGGAATGGGATCGTAAAAGCCGATGGCTACATTATAGTCTGTTGTGACACTTGCCATTGTTCGTTTAAAATCAACCCCATGCAAAGTGCCATACCACCATGGCGCCAGTTCATTGCGGCCGTGAAGAGGATCTTTATCGGCAAGTCGATTTAGGCCATTACTCGTACCTAAATTTGCGCTTACCGTGAAGGCATCAGCACGTGGATTTTGAAGTGGAACAAGAATGATAGCTTTGGTGCGCATCTCAAGTGTCTTGAAGTAGGGGTCGTCAACAGTTGGCGTGGCGTACGGATTGAAATCAAATTGGATTTGCGCAAGCCTTACGTCGTTTAAAATGATTTGTTCAATCTTCAGATTTCCAAGATACCCATGATCTGGAGGCGTGGGATAGGCCGTTTCAACGCTGGCCACGGAGGCCATGGGGCCGGATCCCGATCGTAGCGGAAGGTGTGTTGGCGCGCAGTAGTTAAGTGCAAAGCTTTGTTGGATGATGCCATTGGATAAAAGCAAAATAGCTGCAATAAGCCGAAGCTTTGCGAGATTGGTTTTGAGAATCATTTTTCCTCCCCCGAAGAATTTGATTTGAAGAATGAATTGAAGTTCTAAGTTAAGTTTAAGGTGATTGAGGAAAGCTGAATATATTATGAGAGTCCTAGAGAGTTAGGACGCAATGTCTGCAGTTATCACAAAAGTTTACGATCTTTTGAAATTTCTCTTCTGCGAGGCCCAAGAGACAAAATTTCGGGTGACAACATGAGTCAAATATTTGTACACAACCGTGTACGAAATTTTAGAAATCAAAATGTGTTTTCATCCAATTCGATTTTGAATTTCTCAGAACTCTAAACATCGCGAGATTTCCGACATCTCATCCTGCCAATAGCGGGTGGTGCTAAAGTCGGGAAAGGCCCGCGGGAAAGAGGGATCATCCCAGCGTTTAGCGATCCAAGCGCTGTAGTGAAGGATACGAAGTCCCCGTAGAGCTTCAATCATTTGAAGTTCTGAGCGATCAAATTCATTCATTTGTTCATAGCTCTCCACAAGAACTTCCCGCTCCTTGAGGGCTTGTTCATCTCGTCCCCGAACAATCATCCAAATGTCTTGAACAGCTGGAGCATAACAACAATCATCGAAATCCAAAAAAAACGGTTGCTGATCTTTCCAAAGTGTATTCCCTAAGTGGCAATCGCCGTGTGTAAGCATAATTCGTGAATGTCGAAAATTAGGTTCAATTGCCTTCAAAAATCTTTCGGCCGTAAGCCTATATTGTTGGCGGACACTATCGGTTTCAAAAAAATCTGATTCCATTAACTGCTCGAGAGGCTCCCAACCGTATGTTTTTGGGTTTAGATGAATTCTCGAGTTTCGGGGCATGGCCTGACTGCAGCGATGAATTCGCCCCAGATAGCGACCCAAGGTTTCGAGATGCGTGGGAGAGAGTTCATCTAAGAGACGTCCCTTAACGATTGGAAAGACCGCCAGATGAATACCATCGGCAGTGGTCGAAAGTGTGGAGTGATTTTCGCCCGGCAACTCGAGAGGAGCTACGACGGGAATCTCGAGCTCGAGCAAAGCCTGCAAAAAGTCGTGCTCATCCAAAACCTGATCTTTTGTCCAGCGCTGAGGCCGATAAAATTTGCTGACTACCCAAAGCCCGTCTTCGAATTCAATCTGATAAACACGATTTTCTAGGCTGTTTAGTGTCAACAGGCTCCCCGTAGCTCGCAAGCCTCGTTCGGTTCGAGCTAGAGCTTTTTCAACGGAATTTAGAACCTGGTCATTTGAAAGCTCATAAAAGGAATCACTAATTGTCTTGCTCTTCTTGGACATAAAATTGGCTTAAGGCTAAGCTACTTTCGTTATGTTGAGTAGTTTGATCAGTCTCTTATTTGTTAGTTTTGTGGTGGCCCAAAATGAAACGACTCCTGGTGCAGCCGGGAAAATCGAAATTCAGGGCGACAAAGGTGTTGAGATCTTTGGGCTTTGTTTTAATTCCAAGGGGGAGCAGATTCGAAAGATCGAGGGGGGACTTCCCTATGAATCTAGCGTGAGTTTGGATTGGCAGCGTTGCGAAGTTAAGGCTAAATCTGGAAAATCAAAATCGCCGGTACAGATTAAGCTTTTTCAGCGCAATCAGATGATCTATTCGAATAGTTTCCAAACACCGACGATTGGGATCGAATTTGTGATTCCCTGGAAATGAGATAGGGGTCAGGGCGGACAAGTGCCAGGTTAGTTAACCTGGCACTTGTCCGCCCTGACCCCTAAATGTTCCGACAATATCTTTGACGCTTTCAATTTTGTGAATATGTTCGACGCTTTTGCCAGCCTGCCAATAATCTTTGGTCGACAGACCGCGAAGGGCGCTGCGTTTCATGTTGAAGAGAGCTCGCAAATTATAGAAAAGCCTCATCCATTCTTTAGTTTTACGATGACGGAGCAAGTAACGAGCCAAGGCGCTCGCTTTGGTTCCAATCTGTTTTACATACGGCGTTTGAATCACAGAAAGCGGAATACCCGTAACTCTCTCGGTAAGCACAATATCGGATTCTCTCGCTGCGACGATTGCTTGTTTGTAATCCTCATGCGCGCGGCACTCCTTGGTAGCGATAAAGCGCGTTCCAATCTGCACGCCCGCATAACCGATTTCTAGGGCCCGACGAAAGTCTTTTTCATCACCGATTCCGCCGGCACATACGAGTGGGAGCTTGAGACCTTTGAGTTGAGCAAATAGATCGTCCGGACTTTGAGTTCCCGCGTGGCCACCCGCGCGATTATTAACGCCAATCAAGCCGTCGACGCCATTTTCGATGGCTTTAAGTGCCCACTTTCTTTCAGTGACATCATGAAAGACATATCCACCGGCGGCTTTGGCGACTTGAACAATTTCTTTTGGATTACCCAAAGCTGTAATAAAAAACCGACAGCCTTCTTCGAGTGCGATCTCTACCCAATCACGCATTCTCTTTTCGTAAGTGCGCGAGCTCTTTTCCAATAGCACATTCATCCCAAATGGTTTGGAGGTAAGTGACTTTATTTTCTTCAAACCCTCGCGGAAGTCGTGACCCCAGACATAGGTTAAGGCTAGCGGCTGAACAATTCCAATAGCACCGGCTTCCGAAATCGCCGCAACCAACTCAGGATTGCTGCAGGGGTACATCGCCCCTCCAATAATGGGGACTTCAATATTTAAGATTTTGGTTAGTTCCGTTTCCATGGACCAATTCTCCAAAGAGCCTTCACTCGCGCGACCTCTTCTTTGGCCTCATTATATATTGAGGCGGAGGCATCGTAGTCTTTATTTTTGCTATAGTCTGTCGCGGTAGACTTAAACTCCCCGATGGCTGTAAGTGGGCCCCGCGCCTTCTTCAGGAAATCAATTTCGAGATGGGTCAGGATAGCCCGAGCGTTAGCAGGAATGCTGGACATCACGGCGAGTCCTGAAGCGGCTTCTCCTAGATTCATCAGCGCCACGGCATGAATGGACTGAAGGTGATTTCTAACGCGGCGCCGATCTTTAATTTTGACGCAAGATCGTCCAGGTTCCATCTCCAGGACTTGTGGATGGATGGTTCCCGTATACGGAACCATCCAGTGAATGAGCAAATTGAAAATACAGCGCCCCATCGGCCATTTATTTAGAGAATTCCAAAGTTGATAAATCATATCGAGATAATTCTAACGTTCTTTGCGAATAAGGCTAGGCGTCATTTGTGCAAGGGAGCGTAAATAATAATTGTGACTAGCGAGCTTGGACGAGGAAATTCATAATGAAAAGGTGGGTAAGGTCTATAATGATCTCGAAAAATTTCATCGCGTAATTGGATATTACGAGGGCCAAGAGATCAAGCCGCTTGAGATTCACGAACGTCACATCAACCTAAGCTTGGAGCAGAACCTGCGACAGGCCGAAGAGTATATTCGGAGAATTCAATATGATCTTAAGCTTACAGAGGTTTCTTGCGATAATCGCATTGTCTATAGGCCGGACAAATTAGAGGCGAGTCTTGTTTATTCCCTTTTTAGCGAAGGTATTCAAAGTTTGGTTTGTCTTCGGGACCTGACGGCTTCGGAAGTTAGAGATTGGTGCTTGCTCATTCGGGGGACACTGCTCGACTTTGATCGTGGTGGTCTTGAGGATCTGGCTTCCGTTTTGTGGAAAGCTCCGTTTAGGAATCTACGTTCACGGGTTTATAATAGTCTTTTAGATTTGGCGGCCGAAGAGCCGCCCCGGCGTCTCAAAGAGGTGAAAACGAAGCTCGATAACTCATGGCATACGCGAGACCAAGAGTGGGTTGTTCCCGAGGCTTCCAATGTTGTGCGTTCCGAATCGGCTCACCAAGCCGTTGATGCCGTCTCCATCAATAAGAATTATCAAAGGCTGAGCAGTCCGGAAATACGTGAGGAAGAAGAAGATGGAGCGCTGAAGCTAGATACGCTAGAGCTCAGCATCTTGTCGGAAGAGATGGCGAGTTATGATGAGAATCAAGTTCAATTTAATCTTTTAAATATGTTGATCAGTTCTCTACTTGAACTTCCGGATGGAAGTTCTAAACTGAGAAATAGCATTGTCTCGCGACTACAATCCTTAACGACAGCCATTGTCATGCGGTTTCAGCCTGGATTGATGCTTCACCTAATTGATCAAATCGAAAAGATGTCGGCCAATCATTTGGCGACCGTTGGGAGTGGAATATTAGAGACGATATAGAATACACTCAAACAGCCTGCCAGTGAAAAGCGACTCATCGCATCTCTTAAGGATGCTGAGCGGTCAGTGGTCTCGAGGCGACTACTTCCTTATATTGACCCGGGGCAGTTCAAAGCCGTGATCGAGCATTTTCTGCTTCAAGATGAGAAAGACGCACTCGTTGAATTTTTGGATATGATGCTCAAACGAGATCTGCCACACGAAAAACTAATGTTTGAATGGGGCGAAGAAGTTTTGGTGGGCATTTTACCACTATTGCGCCGCCTCGATTGGCCAACAAAATATAGCCTTTTGGAACGAGCCATACGATCGCCATATCAGAAACTTGCGCGACAAGCTTCGTTCTATTTGGCAAATATGAAGTTGGATCCACAGGTTGCTCTTCAGATCTATGACAAAATTCCTGACGAGACTAGAGAGGTTTGGATCCGAGCGCTTGCGGAGTCACCACCCCAAGCGCATTGGAAGATTTTTGTTCTCAAAATCTTTCAGACTAATCGTTGGACCTTGGCTACCGAATCAATGATGTGCACTCGATTTATGTTAGGTTGGTCCGAATTGGCACTGAAGTATATTGGTATGGGGGCGTTGTCTTTGTTTGAGCCTTACGTCCGGAGCCGAAAGTGGGTTTGGTGGCCAAAGCATCCCAACGAGCGAGAAGCCATCATTAAGGCTTGTCTTCAGTTTAAGCCGGTGGAGGGGGATCTGAAACATTTGGAGTGGTTGCTACCCGAAACTTCCGTCTATTTTCAGAAGAGCGAAATCAAGGATAGACTTGAGATTTTGAGGAACAAAATATGAGTGCCATCGAGAACAAGGAGCTGGAGGATATTCTTAACAGAGATCGCGGGGTTCTGATTGTTCGACAAACATTGGCTCGGGAATTTCTAATTAGCATTTTCAAACTTATACGCGCACTAGAGAGCCATGAGGAATCGAACCAGCTCGTCGTCAAGCTTGACGACGAAATTAAGAGAGCCGCTTTTCATTGGGCGAAATTGCCGGGTGTGGAGAGTTTCGGACTGCTCATTCAAGGGGATCAGATATTTTTGAGCGGTGTGAGAGTTCGACCTCGGCCCTATTTGATTTCGAAGTTCAAATGCATTTTGAGATTTTTTCGATCGAGAAAAATTTTAGGTTTCGAACTTGCTGATGCCGATCAACTATCTCGCTTGCCAGAGTTTGTTAAGACTTTGTCGGCTCACAGGAAAGGGGAGAGTTTAGAACGTCTTACGGAAAATCTTTTTAAGCGCCAACTAACAGACTTTGTTCTCAAATCCCTTGGAAGTGACGTGGATGGAGATCAAGATGTAGATTCTAGTGTCGAGCTTATCTATAATAAATTGATAAGACTTGGCCTGGCTGTTGTTCGGGCTCAGCCGCTCGATCAGGATCTTGATGCCCGCAATCTGGACCAAATTCTCTATGAGCTCAATTCTTCTCCGGAGTCGGAGCTTATCTCTTTCTTTTGCACGATGAGCTCCAAGTCATGTGCGGTGCCTCTGGTGGAGGTCGCTGCGCAGAGTGTCTTGACCTTGTTTGGTTGGGCTAAATCTTTGGGGCTTCCACCACGAATCACGATTGAGTTGGCTTCAACGGGATTTTATTATCTGTTAAATTTCGTTCAGGATTCGAATGATCCTGGCTTTCGGTTGAGTAGCGAGCAGCGAATAAGTCGAGTTTTAAAAAACTGGGAGAAATATAAAGAAGTCTTTGATCTGACGGAGCTTCAACTGCTTAGTATTTGTGAGTTTAGCATGAGTTTTGGTCAAAAGGGTGTTTACGAAGCTAATGGAGAAAAGTGTTATCAACACTTTTTTAGTCGGATGCTTCGTGTCGTACTGAGTTTTCATCAAAGTATTGTTCAAGATAGGCGTTCTTCACATGAGAGTCCGCAAAGAGCCATTATGAAATTGCTTCAAGATCCCATGGGTTGTGATCGTAGTTTTGTTAAGCTGTTCGTGTCTTGGGTGGGTGTTGTGCCGGTAGGAAGTTTTGTTGAACTTCAAAATGGTGATGTCGGGCAAGTATGTTCGGTGCAGTCTGATTTGTCTCAGCCCCACCGTCCTGTGGTGGCAGTGCTTAAAGCTGCCAATGGTGAGATTTTGGGGAGTCCTAAAGTCGTCGATCTTAATGAAATTCAAGAAAAAACTGGTTTGTTTAAATCAAGTATTGCCAAGATGATAGAAGAAGAACTCTACGATCTGAGACCAAAAAATTCATCTAAGTTAAATTCAATTTTAAGCCTTGGAAGCCTGTAAGGAAATGCGCGCTCGGTTTTCCTCGATCCAACTGATCCGATTTGGGTCATTTAAATTTTTAGCAAGGCTATCGGCCAAGTCCAATTGATCTTTGGCTTCCGGGGCTTTGCCGATTTTAAGATAATAATTAAAAAGTGTCTGATGAATGCTAAACACCAATTGCGGGCCTTCAAGAGCATTCACTTTCTCGAGAAGTTTTTGAAATAGCGAAAGCTTTTCAGGCTTTTGACTCTGAAGGTACTCACAATATGAGAGAAGACATCCGGATTTTAGTTGCTCTGGGCGGTTCTGGAGATGTTCGGCCAGTTGAATTGACTCCTTAAAATGTGAGGCGGCCACTTCCAAATTTCTTTGAAAGAATGCGCTGAGCGCTCTATTATAAGTTGATTGGAGAGCCTGGGACGACCAAGAGAGCTTTTTGGCTTTCTCTAAACTTTGTTCAAACCAGGCATAGGCATCTTCCATCTGATCGCTTTCAAAGCTTGTCAGGCCCAAGGCGTAGCAAGGTAAGACCTGTAGAGCAGGGAGGTTCCGCACCAAGCCAAGGGATTCGGACAATAATGTTTTTGCCAGCTCAAATTTTCTAATTTGGAGAGCAAAAAGGCCGAATGAAAGATAGAAGTTCCACTTTGAAAACAGATCGGAGATTTGCGAGGCATCTTTGGCGGCCTCTTGGAAAATCGTAGAGCTCTTTTCCCAGTTATCTTTTTTGGCATAGTATACGGCTCGGATTCTTTTTAGTTCTATCTTTAGTTGGAGGTTGGCGGTCCGTTCCAACTTCGTTTCTAGCTCGTTGAAAAGAGACTTAGCTCGATCGTATTCGCTAAGTTGGACTAAACAGTTTAAATAGGAGAGTTTGAGATACAACTGATCATCAGGGGGCGAGTCCGCGGGAAGTGATCGAAGTAGATCTTCATAGCGTCCTCGTGCTTCTGAATAATTTCCTTGTATTCTGAGCAGGAAGGCGTGTGTCGAAAGTGAGGCAAAGTCCGGCGATTCCGTCTGGATGGAGTGCACAAGGTCGGACCAGGAAACCTTTGGGTTCTGAAGGATTTCTAATACAAACTCCTGACGTTTCAAAGCTTCAAGATCAAGATGTAAAATCTGACGGATAATTTGGCTTTGAAACTCGAGATCGGGGTCGTCCTTTAGAGTTCTATAGCCCCGTCGAAGTTTTTCTAAAATATTACGGTGGATTTGCTGGCGTTTTTTCAAAAGAATCATATCGTAGAGGATTGCCCGATCCGATGCGTCTCTAAAACTGATTTGCTTCTTGCCAGTTTTGGTAGTTGTGAGTTGCAAGTAATTTTCAGAGACAAGGAAGTTTAGGCTGTCCGAGGCTTGTTGGTCTTTTCCGATAAGAGCGCGGAGCAGATCCATACTAAAACTTTTATCGAGACAGGCGCATAGCTCAAGATGATCGCGATCAAGTCCATCAAGCTTATCAAAATTCGAAACCTTAAGCGCTTGTAATCTGTGGCCGCCAGTTTCAAATCCTGTTTCCTTTTCCAGGCCCCAAACCCCGGCGGAGTTTTTGGAAATTTGATTTTCATTTTTAAGGCTTCTTAGCACTTCCATGATTTGATGTGGCGATCCATGACTCTGTTCCCAAATGTAGGCTTGGAGATGCGGATCAATGCGTTCATCTTTCAGAAGATCTTGGATAAATGTTAAGGCTTCCTCGGGCTCGAAAGTTGCTATCTCAAGATTTTGAAGGCCGCGAATGGTCGAGGGCGTGTCGGTTTGCGCTATGACAAATCGATAGGCACGGCTTCTCAGTTGCAGGATGTTTCCAAAGATATCAGCCGACGCTGGATCGATCTGATCAAAGTTATCAATGAGAACGACAATTTCGTTTTTGGAGACGAGCTTTTCTTTTAGCAAGTTAAATAAGTAGCGACGACGATGAGACTCTGAAGTTTCTGGATCAACAGTTAGTCCAAGTTTCTCTAGAGCCCTGATCGTTGTGGCATATTCTTCTGTAGGTTTATTTATGTTTCTCAAGTGGAGAACTTCTTTTCCCAAGGCTTGAAGAGATCGCGTTAACGCGTCGAGAATAAAGCTTTTGCCAATACCAGCGGGACCGAAGATGCAGACATCCTCCTGAGATTTAAAAACACTCTGAGCAATGCCTTGAATAAAGGTTTTCCGAAAAATTTTATTGGAACGAAATGTCGTGTTCTTAGCCTCATTTTCTCCAAGAACCTTAAACGCGGACAATTTGTTGGCCTTGCCTTTAATGGTTAAATTAGGGATTTCTTCAAATACAAAGAGATCCCGAGTAAGTGTATGGGTCTTGGGTCCTATGTAAATTTCGTTTGGAGGGGCCAAGGATTGAAATCTTTGAGCGAGATTTACTGAATCGCCGATAACCGTAAACTGAAGTTTTTCTTCCGTTCCAATTCCTCCCGCTACAGCCGGTCCAGTATTGACGCCAATGGACAGGGCGAGACCGAGATCGTATTCCTCGTTCAAGATTTTGATTTCTTTTTGCATGAGCAGGGCGCATTGGATGGCCCGTTTGGCGTCATCTTCATGAGCAAGAGGAGCACCGAAGACCGCCATGATACAATCTCCAATGAACTTGTCGATATAACCTTCTTGGGTGTCAATGATGGCGCCCAGCCGACGAAAGTAGGCATTTACTAGATCCGTGGCTTCTTCAGGATCGAGTCGTTCACATAGGCTTGTAAATCCGGAAATGTCAGTAAAAATCACGCTGACCTGACGGCGAGAGCCTTCCATCTGGTCTATGACCATTTCGTATTGTTTAAGTCGTCTTCCGCCACTTCGATGCCCATCTGTCAAAAACGATGGGCGTTTTTGGGTTCCAGTGATTTCGGCTACACCGGATTGTTCACGGTTGGAATGACCGCATTCGGAGCAAAACTTTGCCCGCAATTGTATATCGGCATGACAAGAAGAACATTTCAACGACTAAGCCCCCAACCCGGCCGATCAAAAATGACCGGCTAGACATATTGTAACATGCTCGACCAGCTCTGGGACGGGACTTAAGAGGCTGTAATTATTATGTTTTATCAAATCCCTCAATAACTTTGGCGAGATCATTTCGATAGGCTTCAGCCGCTTCGATGAGACCCTCGGGAAGCTTGCCTTTGGCTCGTAAAATAAAAGCTTCGACAGCATCAAGGGCCTTAAGGGCTTCCTTAAGATGGTCATCACCTCGTATGGGGATTAAGGGGAAACTTCCGCGGAACTGATCGAGGGCCTGCTCGTAAACTTTTTCCTTTTCCTTAAGTTTCTTAAAGGCGTTGAGATCTATAATGGGTGTTGGTTCGTCGTCAGACATTTAACTCAATTCAGATCGTACAAAAACTGTATAGGAATTTGAATATCGGGATGGAGACTTCGATGGACGGGACAATGACGTGCCGTTCGCTCGACCGTCGCACGCTCCTCTTCGGTGAGGGCCATCGGAAAATGCAACTCAAGCTTAAGGGAAGCAATCCTTCTTGGCGCAGGCGTCATCTCTTTTTCGAGGCTGCCATGAGCGGTCGAGATAGAAAATCCTTTTTGCTTCGCTACGATCCCAATTGTCGTAATGATACAACTGCTTAGCGCCGCCCCTACAAGATCAGTTGGTGAAAACAAAGCGCCTTCCCCTTGATTGTCTATGGGCGCATCTGTCCGAATCTTTGCTTGGGACGCTTCGTGAACTAGCTCGCAGCGAAGATTTTCAAGATATCGAACGGTGCTTTTGACCATATAAATAAAGCCTTAGCTGAATCAAAATGGATCATAAAGTCCTAATGAGCTTTGTTGGATTCTTTCCTGGCGTGGGAAAATCCGAGTGTATTAGACTGCGATAGAATGCGTTTTTATATTACAACAGCAATCGATTATCCCAACGGTCGACCCCATATGGGACATGCCTACGAGAAGGTAATTACGGATGTCTACGCGCGCTGGAATAGGATGCTTGGTCGAGAAACCTTCTTTTTAACGGGAACAGATGAAAACGGTCAAAAATTAATTAAGGCTGCCGAAGAGGCCAAAGAAGAGACTCTTTCTTACGTCGATCGACAGGTCGATGTCTTTAGAGACCTATGTCGCTCACTAAAAATTTCAAACGATGACTTTATTCGAACGTCTGAGCCGCGGCATCACAAAGTAGTTCAGTGGCTGTGGAAACGACTGGATGATCGAGGTGAAATTTATCAAGGCGATTACGAGGGTTGGTACTGCCTGGCGTGTGAAAATTTTTATACAGAAATGCAGGCGGAGGATATGAAATGCCCCGTGCATCAAAGCCCTTTGGAGAAAGTAAAAGAGAAAGGGTATTTTTTTCGTCTTAGTAAATATGAGTCGTGGATAAAAGAATATATTGCTGAGAATGAGTCGTTCATTGTTCCCAACTCAGCGCGAAAAGAAATGCTTCAGAGAATCAAGTCCGATCCAATTCGAGACTTGTCAGTTAGTCGACCGAACGCGGGTTGGGGCATTCCCGTTCCTGGTGATGAGAAGTATGTTGTTTATACCTGGTTCGATGCGCTTATTAATTACTATACCGCAGTTAAGGACAAATCCTTTTGGCCGGCTCAAGTACATGTTATTGGCAAGGACATCACTTGGTTTCATACGATTATTTGGCCGGCCATGCTGAAGGCGGCGGATTTGGAGATTCCAGAGCAAATCTATGTTCACGGAATGGTATTAGGGCAAGATGGTAGAAAAATGTCTAAGAGTTTGGGTAATGGTGTTGATCCCCTGGAGGTTATCGCAAATTTTCCTATAGATTCTTTTCGATATTATTTATTACGGGCCATTCCATCCGGGCAGGATGGCGCTTTTGTCACTCAAGACCTTGTCATGCGACACAATAATGAGCTGGCCAATGACTATGGCAATCTTTTGATGAGAGTGGTTAAGCTGACAATGAAAAAGTTTGGCACTGAGATCACGCCAGAGACTGTTGCGAACAAACTGAATCTCGATAAGTTGGGTGACGAAATGCAAGATGCAATGGAGCGGCGAGAGCATCATCGTGCTTTAGAGAAGCTCTGGGAAAAAGTTAATGAGATCAATTTGTATCTTAATCAAGAGGAACCCTGGAAAATAAAAGATGATCCAGGGAAGCTCAAGGAAGTTTTGTACAATGCGCTATCGGGTATTCAGGTCGTAGGATTTTATGTGAAGGCGTTTATGCCGAATGTATCTCAAAAGACACTTGAATCCTTGGGCTGTCCAGAGACGACTCAAGCTGATTTGGTGTTTGGCAAGCAAACCTTCCAATTGAGTGAGCCTGAAATGATTTTTCCTAAAATCGAAGTGGCATCCGCCGATGCCTAGTCGACGGTCTCACTTATACCGAACGCGAGTCGAATTTGAGGATGTGGATTCTGGTGGGGTTTTGCACCACCCTAAATACCTCAATTTCTATGAACGAGCTCGGGTAAGCTTTTTGAGAGAACGAGGTGTAAGTTTTAAAAATATGATCGACTCCGGCTATGCCTTGGCCGTGAGAGAAATGCAGGTTTCTTATATGAAACCGCTCTTTTTTGAGGATGAGGTCACGATACTTACTCGGGTTGTAGAAATCCGGGCGGCAAGTCTTCGGCTTACTCAGGCGATGTTCCAAGGCGTAGTTTTGGAGGGGGACAGGGGGCTTGCGGAGAACGATTGGGGAGAGCTTGACGCTAAGAATCAGATGAATCTATTTCTTGTGCATATAAGTCTTCAAAGAATGGCTCCCGTTAGGTTTTCCGAAAATCAATGTGCGGCCCTCGGGAGCTAATTATTTTCTTGGTTGGTGTCTATGAACTGCGTAGAGTCCTCGCAAGAAAGGACGCGTGAAATGAAGAGATTTTCTCTATTAAATCTGGTCTTGGGATGTGCGGCTTTAGCACTGATGATGGGTTGCGATAAAAAAGCGGAGGTTAAGTTGGATACGGATGAACAAAAATTGTCTTATGTTATTGGTCAGCAGATTGGAAAGCAATTTCAGCAGCAAGGACTAGAAATCGACGTAAGCGTTTTAGGTGCTTCCATATCTGAAGCGATGTCGGGAAAAGAATCCAAGATGACCCCCGATGAAATGCAAAAAGTTTTTATGTCGATGCAGGAAAAAATGATGGCCAAGATGGATAAAGAAGCGGAAGGAAATACCTCAAAAGGTAAGGCTTTCCTTGAGGACAACAAAAAGAAGGATGGCATAAAGACAACAGCTTCAGGTCTTCAATACAAAGTTGTGACCGAAGGGAAGGGAAAGAAACCAAAAGCTACTGACAAGGTCCGGGTTCATTATAAGGGGACTTTGTTGGATGGGACGGAGTTTGATAGTTCCTATTCGCGAAATGAGCCTGCTGAGTTTGGTTTGAATCAAGTTATTAAGGGCTGGACGGAAGGCCTGCAACTAATGACCGAAGGCGGAAAGTCGACATTTTACATTCCTTCTGAGTTGGCTTATGGCGAACAGGGCCGACCCAGCATACCTCCGAATTCGGTGCTCATATTTGAAGTTGAGCTCTTAAAAGTTTTGTAAATTCTTTTAGTTAAGGATCCCGGTGAATTATTTTGTCGCTTGGCACAAAATAATTCACCACTCCTACTGTCGCCAATTAAGAAGACTTGGCGATTTTTACTTACTTGGGCAGGATAGCCCCCAAGCGAGGATGGATATGGAAACGGAATATTTGGATCTCTTAACCGAAGTTCTTGAAAAAGGCGAAAAGCGAGAAGATCGAACAGGGACGGGAACTCTTAGTCTTTTTGGAAGGCAAATTCGCCACGATCTTTCGATGGGCTTTCCTGTTCTGACAACCAAAAAACTTCATTTGCGTTCTATTATTTATGAGCTTCTTTGGTTTTTGCGTGGCGAAACTAATATTCGCTACCTTAAGGATAATGGGGTGAGTATCTGGGATGAATGGGCGGATGAAGATGGGAATCTCGGCCCTGTTTATGGGTCCCAATGGAGAAGCTGGTTAGCCGCGGACGGGAAAATTGTTGATCAGATTTCTTTATTGATAGAGGGGATCAAAAACAATCCATTTTCTAGGCGGCATCTTGTGAGCGCTTGGAATGTGGGTGAAATCAATAAAATGGCTTTGCCGCCTTGTCATGCGCTTTTTCAATTTTATGTGCATCAAGATGGGCGCTTATCCTGCCAACTTTATCAGAGAAGTGCCGATATATTTTTGGGTGTTCCCTTTAATATCGTGAGCTATGCGCTCCTCACACATATGGTCGCGCAAGCTACAGACTTACGCCCCGGAGAGTTTGTACACACCTTTGGAGATTTGCATTTGTATACAAATCATATTGAGCAAGCAAAGTTGCAGTTGTCGCGAAAACCTCGCCCGTTGCCAAGTTTAAAAATTAATCCAGAGGTCAAAAATATTTTTGAATTTAATTTCGAAGATTTTGAGATTATGGATTATGAAGCTTATCCGGCGATTAAGGCGCCGATTGCGGTCTAAGATTCATGATTCTTTGTGCCATCGCAGCTATGGCTCGAAACCGAGTTATCGGTAAATTGGGACAATTGCCTTGGCATATTTCCGAAGATTTAAAATTCTTTAAGCAAAAAACCTCGGGGCGTACGATCATTATGGGACGTAAAACTTTCGATTCCCTTGGGAGGCCATTGCCTCACAGAAGGAATATCGTTTTATCACGAGATCAAACCTGGATGCAGGAAGGCGTGGAAGTTTTTTCTAGTCTCGATCAGGCTCTTGAAACGATTGAGAGGCAAGCTTTCAAAACTGAGGAGGTTTTTGTTGTTGGTGGGGCGGAGATTTATAAGCAATCCTTAAACCGACTGAATCGAATCTATTTAACTCTTATTGAGCAAGAAATTGAGGGCGATACCTATTTCCCTGATGTATTAAAGGAGGCTTCATTTAAAATTACATCCGATGTTCCCGGTGTTGAATCCAACTCGAGCGGAATCAGTTATCGATTTCTAATTCTCGATCGGAAGAATTGAAATCACAATAGCAAGCCCATTCGCTGGGAGCTTCGAGCCAGCACATTTCAGGGTCATACCGAGTCATAAAGCTACCAAGGTGCGGACAGGAATAGGCGCATTCTTGGGCGCTCCAAGCGCAGCCAACAAAAGTCCAATCCATATCGGCGGGCAAGCTCAAAAATAAAAAATGCGTAAAAATGCTCGCAATAAGGCCCATGAATCTCCCCCGAGATAAGTAACGTTATTTTATTATACGGGAAGGGAAATTAAAAAACTATGACGCGAGTTTCTGAGGAGCCGCAGGAACGGCGATGCTTTCCGACACGGCGCGGAATAGTTCGTATTCTAAAGGAAGGATGACTTTGTCAGCGGTGACAGCACTTTGACAGGCTTTAACGAATTTTTCTTTATCCTGAGTCTTTAAGAACCTCAGTGTTTCAATCGCTCTATCGAGTTCTTTCATTCGCAATTCAGCTTCAATCTGAAGTTTAAGAGTTTTGAAGCCGAATTCCTCAGTTATTTGCTTAAAGACACGCTCTTGATCGGCAATTTCCCCATAGCCAGCTTTTATTATTGAAGACAGTATCAGGCTGGAAGCGTCGATGGCCTCTTGTCGTCCAACAGAAGGTCTTCTGGCAAAGCGTCTCGATTGCAAATGATTCGAGAGAATTTTAAGTAAACAAAACTCAAAAAGTTCAATTCGACGGTCGGCCATCACAAAGTCTTCAATGGTTTTCATAAAGCCTTGTTTCTGAGTGCGGCTTAATTGGCGAGTGGCGGGTATGCAGAGATCTAATAGGGGAAGTCGATACGAAAGACCGAGTTTTTCCATTTCGAGGCGGACGCGTTGAATGATGGGTCGTAGGTTGGATTCACGAGCTTCGTCTAACATTTTCAATTGGTGAGTGTAGATGGAAGGATCTTTAGCCGAAAGCAAAGCGAGAACAACGGCACGTACCGAAAATGGATCGCGACAAGCTTGAAGCAGATAATCGCTCGTATGAGAAAGCATGCTTTGAGCAATTATCAAACTAGCAGGATCAATAATGGGAGCTGGTTTATAGGCTTCCTTTATCTCGGCTCTTTGCTTTTTCTCCAAGAGGTAGGCTTGTTTTGGATCAATAGCTTTAATTCTTTCTTGAATTGGAGGATGGGTTCTGAAAATGCCGGAAAAACCCCAACGGGATGCATTGGCAAAAAAGAAATGCCCCAGATCTTGAGCGGCCGGATTTTCGACTCGCGATCCTAGGGAATGCTCGGCTATTTTTTTAAGTGCCCCAGCGATACCCTGGGGATTACGAGTGTATTGAACGGCGGACGCATCTGCTAAAAACTCTCGCTGGCGTGAGACCGAGGCCTGAATGGCGCGGCCAAAAAATAGACCCATGGATCCAACCAAATAAATTGCAATTCCAAGTAGTGGAAGAGGAGTTCCCCCCTGACGTCGACCCCTCGTTGAACCCGTGGATCGCATAAGGATTCTGCCAACGGATGACAGGATAAAGATTCCATAAAGGATTCCTGTCATTCTCATATTGAGTCTCATGTCTCCATGAAAAATATGACTAAACTCATGCGCGATGACGCCTTGAAGTTCGTCTCGATTTAGTTCGTTAAGACAACCGCGCGTAACGGCAACAATGGCGTCATCCGTGGTAAATCCCGCTGCAAAAGCATTGATGCCGGCCTCGTCTAGTACAAAAATTTCCGGGACAGGGACGCCCGAGGCGATAGCCATTTCCTCCACGATATTTCGAAGTTGTTTTTCCTTTGGATCCTTCGTCGCCATATCGATGGGTACGCCTCCTAAATCTAGCGCGATAGAAATGCCCCCCTGTTGTTGAAGTGTACGGGTTCGAAAGGCCGTGCCCCCCCCGACTAAAATCAAAGTGATTAGCGAGGTCCAGATATGGAGTGTCGATTCGTGGCTATCTAGAAGAAGCGGAATCTGAAATTTAGCTAGAAAGTAGACACAAAGATTTATTGTGCCCATGAGACAAATGAAGCCGATGATAAAGAGAAATACCAAAAGCTTGGTTCTCGACTGAGCTCGATCCTGATGTTCAAAAAAATTCATTAGTATGGAATCAATTCCGTTTAGCCAAACGAAACTTTGGGGGTTTGTCGATGATCATAGCTCTCCACTTCGAAGAGCTCAGCTTCGGAGAAATTAAAAAAGTTCGCGACTGCGATATTAGGGAAAACTTCGCGCGCCGTATTATACGTCATGACGGCGTCATTAAACGCTTGCCGGGCAAAGGCGATTCGATTCTCTGTAGACGACAATTCCTCAGTTAGTTCTGACATATTCTGGTTGGCTTTAAGATCAGGGTAGGCTTCCACCGTGGCAAAGAATTTACTCAGTGCGCCCGTTAGAGTCGCCTCGGCCCCAACTAGGCCTTTCATTAACGAAGCATTCTCTGGATTTTGTCCCGCACTTTTTGCTGCGGTTGCCGCCATATTTCGAGCTTGAATGACGGCCTCAAGTGTCTCTCGCTCATGTTTTAAATAGGCTTTGGCAGTTTCAACGAGGTTGGGAATCAAATCGTAACGCCTTTGAAGTTGAACGTCGATTTGAGAGAAAGCATTTTTAAATCTATTTCTTAATCGGACCAAGCTATTAAAAATAGCTGTCACCCAAATTGCCAAAACAAGGAGAATTCCAAGAAGAACTAAAGCTACATACATATGCGCACCTCAGGTATATTATCGAGATTAAGCTTTGGGTTGGGCAAGTTGAAGATGCAAGAAATTTCGAACAAAGATAAAAAACTACGCGTTGTGTTGGTGCAGATGAAAAGCGGTCCGGACTGGTGGGAAAATCTAATGCTGGTTCAGAGCCTCATTGATGAAGCTCGTTCTCGATGGCCTCGATTTGATCTTATTTGTTTTCCTGAGAATTGCCTATTTCGTGGTCCTCGATCCCTTGTTTGTGCGGATAAGCATGATCGACCCGTACTAAAATTCGAAGGATCGAGACTCAAGCGAGATTCGTCCTTTTCTTTGGCGGTTGAGGAAATGGCTTCTGATTGGGACTTTGGCGTTTGTTTAGGATCGGTACTCGAACAAAGCGAGTTCGAAAATCGCCCCTACAATACGCTTCTGTGGATTGAACCCAAGCTCCGATTTGTCTCCTACCGAAAACTTCATCTTTTTCACTTCATTTCGGAGCGCTTACGATATGAAGAATTTATGGACGTTCATCCCGGTGAGTCTCCTCAACTTATCAATTTTGGATCATTTAGATTTGGAATGAGTATTTGCTATGATCTAAGATTTCCAGAGTTTTACCGATGGATGGCGATTCATGAGGGAATGGAAGTGGCCTTGGTACCTGCAGCCTTTACCCATTTAACGGGCCAAGACCATTGGCATTGCCTCTTGAGAGCGCGGGCCATCGAGAACCGAAGCTATGTCCTAGCTTCTGGACAGTGGGGCTGGCATCAAAGTGAGCGTGCAGGCCGAATTCGCTGCTATGGGCATACAATGGCCATTGATCCTTGGGGCAATATTCTCAACGAATTGCCGGAAGATGGAGATGGAATGTTTATGGTGGAATTATCAAGACAAAAACTCTCTGAATCTCGAGATAAGCTCCAATCTGTGAATGATAGCTTTTTTCAATTGAGTCCCCGAGCCCGGCATTTATAATGCCTGCTGTATGAGTTACTTAGAATATATAAATGAATTTGGAAGAAAATATAACCTGGAGCTTTTTAATAACAGCCTTTTATCTTGGATGTTTAGCCTTGTTACGGCCTTCTTAATTTTTTCCGGCATTCTGATTTTAAAGCGAGTCATAGAAAGGCGCCTCGAACATTTGTCTAAAAAAACAGAGACAGGCCTTGATGATCTCGTCCTCGAACTTATCCAAAAAATAAGAAAGTTTTTTGTTGTCACAATCGCGGTGTATGTTGCTGCCACATTCTTGAAATTCTCTCCAAAATTTGAGCATGGAATGAAGTCTGTCTTTGTTGTTTTGTTGCTGCTTCAAGTGTGGTTTTGGGGTATCGAAGTTATTGATTTCCTCATTTATCGTCTCGTTGGAAGAGATAAGAAGTTGGCGCGATCCGATTCGGCGATCGAGGGCACAATGCCTGCCTTACAGTTTTTAGGACGCTTAATCCTAGTTAGTGTCGTCGTTCTTCTTGCTCTTGAGAATTTGGGCTTTGATGTCACAACTCTGGTGGCTTCTTTGGGTGTCGGTGGTATTGCCGTGGCGCTGGCCGTCCAGAATATTTTGGGAGATTTATTTGCCTCACTTTCCATCGTTTTAGATAAGCCGTTTGCAGTAGAAGACACGATTAAAGTAAATGATTTTGTCGGAACCGTTGAAAAAATAGGATTGAAATCTACCCGGGTCAGGAGTTTGTCAGGTGAACAACTTATATTTTCCAACAGCGATCTATTGAGCAGCCGAATTCAGAATTTCCGTCGTTTGCAGGAAAGACGGGTGCTCTTTAGCATCGGCGTAACCTATCAAACCTCGATCGAAAAACTTAAACAAATACCAAACATAATGAAGAGGATTATAGATGACTGCCCGGATTCAAAATTTGATCGGTGTCACTTTTTATCTTTTGGAGCTTCGTCTTTGGATTTTGAGACCGTTTTTTATGTATTGAGCGCGGACTATCTTGTTTATATGAACGCTCAGGAATATATTAACTTGGCTTTGTTTGAAGCCTTTGAAAAAGAGGGAATTGATTTTGCGTATCCGACTCAAACTTTATATATCGAAAAAAATGAATTGGGTGTTGGACTTGGAAAGATGATTAGTGAATTCAGAAAAGCATAGAGCGCTGATCCGTGACATTCCAGACTTTCCAAAGCTTGGAATATTATTTAAGGACATCACACCCTTACTTCAGAACTCTGAGGCCTTTAGGGATGTCGTAGAAACCTTGGCGCGAGATATGTCGCGGCACCCTGTGGAGATGATCGTGGGTATAGAGTCTCGTGGTTTTTTACTTGCCTCAGCGGTGGCCTATGTTCTGGGCTGTGGACTTTGTCTTGTGAGAAAGCCTGGTAAATTGCCCTATAAATCCTTAAGTCAAAGCTACGATCTTGAGTACGGCTCGAATTCGCTTGAGATTCATGCCGATGCGTTAACGGAAGGCCAGAAAGTTTCCATCATCGACGATGTATTGGCCACAGGCGGCACGGCTTTGGCGGCGGCGAGCCTGTGTGAGAAACTTGGAGCTCAGGTTCAAAGCCTTGTTTTTATGGTGGAATTGGACTTTTTGAATGGTCGCGAGCGTCTTCAGCCGAGACTTGTTCATTCGCTTTATCGATACTCGTAAAATCCTAATAACCTAAGAATCTTGGAGAAAAACTTTTGACTTGTTGGTTCAATGGACTAGTTTTTGGCTTTTCGTGGTTTGAAAATTTTTAATATTTTTAAGGGTGAGTTATGACAGCACGAGCACACTGGACAAATCGATTAGCGTTTATTTTGGCGGCATCCGGATCGGCGGTTGGTTTAGGCAATATTTGGAAGTTTCCTTATATTACGGGAACCAATGGCGGTGGGGCTTTTGTGTTAATCTATCTCGTTTGCATTGCCTTGGTCGGCATTCCAATTTTCATTGCGGAACTTTATATTGGGCAGAGCTCTCAAAAAAGCGTTGTTGAGTCCTTTGAGGTCTTGGATCGTAAGAATTCGCCATGGAAATCAATCGGATGGTTGGGGCTGGCGGCGGCGTTTTTGATTCTCTCCTTTTATAGTGTTGTGGGTGGCTGGGTTCTGGATTTTGAATATCGGTCCTTGATAGGAGAATTCACGAGAGAAACGGATGATCAAATTTCATCAACTCTAGGAAATTTATTCGGAAATCCAGGAAGACAATTGCTTTGGCATTTCATTTTTATGGCGATGACCGTGAGTATTGTTCTCAGGGGAGTCAAAGAGGGGCTTGAAAAATGGAACAAAATCCTGATGCCGGGCTTGATTTTGATGTTGGTTGGCTTGCTAGTGTATTCCGTTCAACTTGATGGATTTATGCAGAGTCTTAAGTATTTGTTCTCATTCAATACGGATGCGCTCACGCCTGCGGGAGTTTTGGAGGCTGTTGGGCATTCATTCTTCACCTTGAGCCTTGGTATGGGGGCCATAATTACTTATGGAAGTTATTTGCAAAAACGAGAAGCCATTGCTCGCACCGCTATCGTGGTGGGGCTTGTCGATACGGCAGTAGCTTTGGCAGCTGGCGTCGTGATTTTTGCTGTTGTATTTACTTTCGGCATGGAGCCTGGAGCGGGACCTAGCCTAATGTTTAAGACTTTACCGATGTTGTTTGTAAAACTTCCTGTGGGTCAAATTGTTGCTATTATTTTCTTCCTACTCGTATCATTTGCAGCTTTAACCTCTTCGGTTTCTTTGCTTGAAGTTGTAGTTGCGTACTGGGAAGAGAAGAAGAAAATTTCTCGAAAAGTCGTGACGATTGTTACCGGAGTAATCATCTACGCATTGGGGATGCTATCAGCCTTATCAACCAACGTGCTTTCGGATTTTAAAATTATGGGGCTTACGTTTTTTGATTTGTTCGACAAAGCGACTTCCCAATATTTTTTGCCTATCGGCGGGCTCTTTATTGCGATGTTCTTCGGATGGAAGCTTGGACCTGAGGCGGCGAAGCACGCGTTGGGTGGCAATCGGCCGGGATTTTCCGCGGGCTTGATGTGGTCAGCGCGACTGGTAGCTCCTATCGCTGTTGGTATCATCATAATTTATAAAATCTATATGGATTTTCAGTAGGCGGACTTAGTCCAAGAATTCAAAGCTGGAGAATTTCGGATCCTTTATTTGAGTGGCTACGGAAACGGAATAACCTTGTACAAGTTTAAGATTGTTGATTGTCCATCCGTCCGCTTCGACTTCTGGGTTTGTAAAATCATCAATGACAAATTTCTTTAAACTGATGTGGTTGGAGAACTGTGTTACGCCGAGAGCTTTAACGAGAGCCTCGAAGCCCGTCCAATATCGGTAGAAGGCTATCACTCGGGAATCTGGATTATGAATCATATTGAAGAGATTATATTGATCCTCGCTCATAATTTTTTGAGCAATGGATTCGATATCTCGTGTCTCACTTAGTTTCTCAATATCGACTCCAATTTCGCTTCTTGCTACACCAACAGCCAAAAAATCTGCGCTGTGACTGAGATTAAAAAATAGATCGCTTCGACCTTTAAAGTAAGGTTTTCCATTTTCGTTCTCAACAAACTGAATGCTTTGGGGGGGCTGTTTAAGATACGTGGAGAGAACCTTTCGGTTGAGCGTGTCGACCTGACCCGTTGTGTATTTGCAGGTCCAAAGGTGAATATCACTCGCGCTAAGCTGTTCCCAGGTCATTAAGGCCAGTGTATAATATTAATGGAGTGATTGTGGCTAATGAAAAGATTAGACATTTAAGGTATGAGCCTCTTCGACGTCGTCTAAATGAGATACCCTACTGGCCGCATCGCTACCTTCATAAGGTCATTGGCAAGAGTGGAGAGCTTTTTGAAAAAAGCATTGCCGATTTGGAAGTCAAATTTCCCAATATGAAGCGAACTCAGTTTGGAAAGAGTCGTAACGGGACCTATATTTCTATTACATTTGAACTCCAGGCGGACCATGTGGATGAAATTATTTCGCTTTGGCTGGCTTCTGAAGAGATAGAAGACTGCGTTAAAATTCTTTAATTTTTCTTGTCCAAAATGGAATTAATTTTATTTGCCAAATCATAGTCTTTGTTCGTGATTGTGTTGCCCGCATCATGGGTACAAAGTGAGATTTCTAGCGTGTTATAAACATTTCGCCAATCAGGATGGTGGTTCGCTTTTTCAGCTTCTAAGGCGACAGCAGTCATGAAGGAAAAAGCCTCGACAAAGTTCAGAAACTCAAAACGTCGACAAAGGCGGTTTTCCAAAACATTCCAGTTTTTAGGTAAAGCTGCTTGCATTTGTCAGTCGTAGGTCAGTTGATTTTAAGTGACAAGAGCCAATTTCCTGGGCCTAAATCGCTTGCGAAGGTCCCATCTCGCGGCTATGTTTCGACTGGTTTGAACGCTTACTATGTCATTAAATTAGCTATTGCTTGTTGGCTTGCACTGGGCTCGGGGGCGCTTTTGGCCCAAGATTTATCGGCATTTGCGACGGATACGGAGCCCAAAGACGGCGCATGGGTCGAAGTCCAAAATCAACTTAGAAAGTTTTTTCATCCAAACAATCAGTGGGGCGAAGATGAATTGAAGAATAATGCCGAGGAAATCATTGTTTATATTACAAGTTCATTTTCGAATGTTGATTTAGCGCAAGAAAAAATCGAAACCTTTATATTGGAATTGCGTACGGAAAACGTGGCGGTGACTCCCGAGGGTTTCTTTGAAGATCGTTATCATAAGTTTTTTGAGACGTTTGATGAAGTAATCAAGAGCGTGAACAAGAAAAGAGCGAGAGCGGATCAAAGTTGGCGTTCAACAGTCTGGGTGGCTGCCCCGTCTGCAGGGGTGATTGCTGGAGCGCTTTGGATGGTTTGGAAAAAAGGTTTAGCGTCGAAACCCTGGAAGCCCATTTTACGGGCGGGGGCGATAGGAGCGGCTTGCGGCGCTGGATTTGCAGCCATAGCAACCTTTAGCGTTCCTTCTCCCGCACCCATCTCAGTTAAGTTGCCAAAGCAATTGCCGCCAGTTGCCGCCATTATGGATGCAGACCTCAGTAAAAATCAAAAGCAACAACCTTAAGCGAGCTTATTTTCCGATTTTCATAAGCTCACGCACGATGTCATCTGAAACTCTAATGGTGTTCAGATTGGCTTTTGCGGCCAATGTGTCGAGCTTAAGTCCGACCAAATCTTCGGGAAGCTTGTTTTGAGCCTCTTCGTCATATCCGGCACGTGCGATGCGGTCAGCATGGGAGGCTTGGCTTTGAAGAGCTCGGCTAAAGCCTATGCGGCCCGAAAAAATGGCGGATAATAGATTCACTCTTATAGTATAACCTTGATTCGAGTATCCTGCAGTGGGGCGTCAAAGTGTCCAGAATTAAACAGTTTTTTGAGTTGAGCTTTCTCTCTAAGCACACCGGTCCGACAGAGTGCAAAATCATAGCGTAACGGATCTTTAGGGCAATAGATATGGAGATGCCTCGTTGTCTCCATTGCCGCGAGTCTATCTGGCTGAGATCTTTTGGTCCATCCAAAGAATTTTGACCACTCAAAGACATGAGTATCAAGTGGAGCGATCAATACGTTGGAGCGAATCGTCGACCAAAGACCGAGATCAATCTTATCCTTTCTTACCATCCATCGAAGAAACATATGGAGGCGCTTGGCGCTTCCTTTTGCTGGATCGGGAAAGAAAAATTTGTAACCTCGAGATGGGTTGGTCGTCTGGTCAATCCAGTAACTTCTCCAGCGGCTTAACTTCTCAACATGAGTCGCTCGCGCATTGATCTTACATAAAAAACTCTCCTCCAGCGATCCGTAGCTTTTGATGGTCCTTTGATAGGCTATCAAAAAATTGCCAATGTCAGATTCTGTATAGAATCGATAATAGAGGCCGCTGATGAGATCCTGAGTTTTCTTTTCAGATGTGTCGCGAAGTGTGCTTGTCGGCGAGGGTCCGAGACGGTCTAAAATTTTTTGAATCGTGTTCATCATGGCACGAACATTACCATATGCTAGGCAAGCGCTGAGCCAGGCTACGAATTCTTTGTCTTGCCGTGTTTGATACTGGTGCGCAAAAAAGAGGGGGTCTTGTTCCAAAAAAAGCATCGAATTATATCGATGGTAAATATGTTCCAAGAAATTTTTGATCTTATTGCTTTTCGGCATTCTTTACCCGTCGCCAAAGTTCTTCCTTCTCGTCAACTCCGAGTTTCGAGAAATCAGATGCTGAAAGATCTGAAATCCGAAGCATTTCCCCAAATCTTTTCAGAAATTTCAAGTTGGCTCGACTTAGCACAACCTCCGCATCCATTTCCTGATGGCGAGCCCACTGAACAAGGCTGAAGAAGAGATCGCCCAATTCTTCTTCTTTTTCGGCTTGAGTTGAAGCTGTCTCCAATTCTTTTAGCTCAGATAGAACTTGCTTCCATACGTCGTCCGTCTTGCTCCAGTCAAAATTAATTTTGGATGATTTCTTTCCAATCTTATAAGCTCTCTGAAGGGCCGTCATAGACTGAGGGATACTTGCAAAGGGATTCTCACTTTTAGGCTTTTCATTTTCCTTTATTTTATCCCAGGCTTTCAAAACTCCTGCAGCATCCTGCGGATCATCGCTCTCTTTTTTGAAAACGTGCGGATGTCGACGTATTAACTTTTCATTCAGGCCTGAAACAATTTTCTGGATCATGTTTCGTCCATACTGTTCTGAAAGGATCTCGGCCTGAAAAACTATTTGAAGGAGGAGGTCACCTAATTCCTCAATCAAATTATCGGGCCCCTCCTTTTCTAAGGTGTGTAGGCTATCCAGACATTCATAGGCCTCTTCCAGAAGAAAGGTTCTCAAGCTTGAGAGACTTTGTTCCTTGTCCCACGGGCATTCATTCCGAAGGCGACTCATTATTCTCACTAAATCGTCAAACTCTTTCATAGCATTTTCATTTAGGGCCAAGTGGGGGATCTGTAAAATCCTTTCTCTATTAGCCTGCGTCAGTCGAGTTGATGGCACTTTGACGTCAATAATCTGGCTCAGTTCGGAGTGGCGCAACGTAAAAATGCTGTTTGGCGACACCGCTAAGTAGCCGATGCAGCGACTGTTTTTGCCGAGTGCTTTTTTGCCTAGATTGGCATTGTGCTTGCTACTGGAAGTTGCCGGAGATGAGTGTTCGAGTTCTACAGGCTATGCTGTTTGTTTGGCTGCTATTTTTGAATGCAATGCAGCTTTGGGCTGTCCAAGTGGATGAGCGGCGGCTCCGTATGCTTTCCGAAATCAAGGAAGTAAATCTTGGAGATATTATTGATCGACCGGAAATTGAGCTACGCCCTATCTATGGAACGGAGGAGGAGCTCTCCTCGGTGCTAAAGGCCGAAGAAGATCTAAAAGTTATTCGCGACATCAGAAAGATGGAGTCGGCTTCTCAAATCTACCTAAAACTCGTTGAGTTTCAGAAGAAGCGCAGCGGGAGCCCTCTACGGGAGTGGGTGGAGTTTCTTAAGGCTGACTATTTATTGCAGGCCCAATTGCTCAACGATCAACGCGCTTTAAATTTGCCACTCGAGGAATATGAACTTACGATCCGTAGTTATCCGCAAAGTGAATTCGTTTCACGCGCACTTTATCAAGTTGCCTTGATAAAATTAGAATTGCATTTATATCAAGAAGTGGAAGAGACCGCCGTTCGAGCACTTGAGGAGTCGCCGAACAATCGTTATGCTTCAGAATTCTATCTACTTAAGGGGGAGCAGGCCTTTCGGAATCAACAATTTGTGAAGGCATTGGCCGAATTCTCCTATGTCGTAAAGAAGTACGCGCGAAGCCGAGCGGCTACGGACGCGGCCTTTCGACGTGCTTATATTTTATTCCGAGAGGCCAAGTATAGTGATGCGTTAGATACGTATCGGAATTTAGAACGCTACCATTCAGACGTTTTGAATTTTCTTAAGATGCTTACGGAGGCTGGGTCCACCGAAAAATTCTTGGATCGAATTTACTACGCTGAAACACTTTATCTTACTGGTAACCACGCTGAGGCTTCTCAAGTTTTTCAGAATCTTGCCAATCTCTTTCCCGAGCATCGTTGGACGCCCTTACTTTGGATTCGCTTTGCGGATACTTTCTTTGCACGCGACAAAGCGGAGGCCGCCATTCACTTGTATGATTTTATACGGACAAAGCCAGGTATTGATCCACTTGCTCAGGCCCTCGCGAACCTTCGTTTGGCTGATTCCTTCTTTTTGACAGGATCGCCCATCGATCTAGCTATGAATCCCTCGCTGTATGATGGGGCGTATAAATTGGCAAAGTTGAGCAAAAATGAACATCTCACAGCCTTGGCCATTATAAAGAAGGCGATTTATTATTTTGATTTACCCAGTTTTCCGCGTGCGAAATCTGCGCTCGAGCATTTTAAAGAGGAGTTTTCGGAAGCGCCAAATCACGAATTGGCGGCCAAATATTTTGTTCGAGTCTTGGAGCTTGAAATATTGGATTATTACGAAGCCGGAGACTATTTAGCAGCTTTAACGACCTATCTTGTTCACGAAAAGGATGTTTCCTTGGAATTTAAGGATATTAGAGTTTTGCTTAAACTATCCGAAGCGGCTCGAGGATTATCATTACTTGAAAAGGCGGTTGAAATCCTCAATCGAGTTATTTACATAGAATCAAATTCAGATGCGAGGCAGGAGGCTCTATTGAAGCTCGTTGAGATTTTGATTGAGGAAGGCGAACTTAAGAAAGCTAGCGAAAGATTGCGTCGTTTTAGCTTTGCCTATCCAAAGACGACTCAACGCTATCTGTACGAAAAACTATGGGGAGATCTTTATTTTCAATTAAAAAATCAGAGGCGGTCGATAGACCATTACGAATCAGCTCTCGAATTAGCCGAGCTCAAGCTACAGAACCTTATGTCGATCCGGCATGTCCTGATCCGCCTAGGGGAGCTCTATGCTGAGACAAAGCTTCCCTTGAAAGCTATCGATTATTATGAAAAGTTTATCGCTCTGTATAAAGATGAGGGTGAAATTAAATTAAAGGAATTGCCGTTTACGGAAAAGGATCGCTATTTGACCAAGGTAGCTCGATATCGAGTAGCCGACACACTATTTGAGATGAAGGACTACGTTCGGGCACTTCAGGCTTATCAAAGAGTGAGCGAGTCAATTGACGAAGAGCCATTTTACTCCCACGCTCTGTATCGCTTGGGGGAATGCTATCTTTCGCTTAATGATCGGCCGTCAGCGATTGAAGCTTTTAAGTTAGTGAAGTCGGATGATGTCAACAGCCCATGGATGCGGGCCGCTCAATCGTATATTCAAAGTGTCGAGATGGAGGTAAAAAATGGAATCCGAATCTTCAATTGATAAATCAGGACAGACCAGTGAATCTGAATACGGAATTTCGGTATTGGCGTCTACTTTTGCGCATGAGATTCGAAATCCTCTACAATCGATTCGATTGCAGATAGACGCAGGACTGAGGGGCAATAATTCTACAGAAACCCTCCATAATATCTCCAGAGGCGTAGATCGTATTGAGAGGCTTCTAGAAAAAATTCAGGGTTATTCCCAGCGTTACAAATTGGATGTAGAGCCCGTCAATTTAAAAGACGTTCTCAATGCGGTTGTTGGCTCTGTTCGCTATTGGCTAAATGCGTCCGGAATTTCCATTACGGAGCATATTCAGTGGGAGGGACAGCCGATTGTTGAGTGTGACCGAGAGCTGACAGAGCAGGTTTTACTTAATTTAGTAAGCAATGCGATTCAATCCATGGAGCGAGGCGGAAGTCTTCGTGTGAATATTCTAGAATGTCAGAGCGAAGCACAAATCGAAGTTAGGGACAGCGGTTGTGGGATGGACAAAGATACTTTGGCGAAGGTTGGTACGCCTTTCTTTACAACTAAGGCTAGTGGCAACGGGCTGGGCTTAGCTTTTTGTCGCAGTATTGCGGCTCTTCATGGCGGCTCACTGACCTTGGAGTCCGTTCAGGGGCAAGGAACGATTGTTACTTTAAAAGTTCCAAAGCAAGTCTTGCAAGCTTAAGGAGTCGGAGGGATGACGTTGAACAATAGAATTTTGGTTGTGGATGATGAGGCGGATATTCGCAATGGCCTGAGTTATTCTTTGAAGCAAATGGGATTTGAAGTCGATACCGCTAATTCAGGTGAAGATGCAATTCATCAACTCAAGAATCATAGTGATTTGGCCTATGTCATTACCGACTATAAGATGAATGGCCTGAGTGGATTCGATGTTCTCAAGGAGCTCAAGAAAATCTCTCCACAAACTCCCGTCGTTATGATGACCGGTCATGGCAATGTCAATCACGCGGTCCAGGCCATGCAGATGGGGGCTGACAACTATCTTTGCAAGCCGTTTCGATTTGAGGAGCTTGAAAACATTTTGATTAAGCCACGGGTGGTGAAATCCGTGGAACCGCAGCCTTCAGTTGTTTCGAAAGACGAGAATATTGTCGCCCTACTAGAGAAGGCAAAAAAAGCTGCAATGAGCTCTGTTCCGATTTTGGTGGAAGGACCTTCGGGGGCAGGGAAGGAGTTGTTGGCACGACAAATTCACGATTGGTCGACACGCGCGGAGAAGCCTTGGGTGGCCATCAACTGTGCAGCTTTGCCCGCGGGACTTTTGGAAAGCGAGTTATTTGGTTTTGAGAAGGGATCTTTTACGGGCGCTGTCGAAAGGCGTTCTGGAAAATTTGAACAAGCTCATACAGGAACCTTACTCCTCGATGAAATCGGAGAGCTTGAACCTGCGCTTCAAGCTAAACTTCTTCGAGTTCTTCAAGAGGGAGAAATTGATAGAATTGGGGGAAAGCGGCCTCAGAAAGTCGATGTACGCATCATTGCGACAACAAATAGAAGCCTAGAGGATTTGGTGCGAAAGGGTCAGTTTCGAGAAGATCTTTACTTTAGACTCTACGGGGTCAGATTTATTTTGCCTGCTTTGAAGGATCGTCCATCGGATATAGAAAGGTTGTCTCATGAATTTTTAGCGAGACAATCTGCGACGCAGGGCCGTCATCTTGAATTTGCTCCTGGAGTTATGACATTTCTTTTGCGACAAGAGTGGCCGGGAAACGTGAGGGAGCTTGAGCGCGCGATTGAACGAGCGGCTATACTTTGTGACGCGGGCACTATCCATATAGAGAATTTTGAACTCAGTGCTAACGTCGCGCGTCCAAAGATTCAGAGCTTCGGGGTCGAGACCGATCCTGACGCCGAGGCCAAAACGATTCGAGAAATGGAAAAAGATATTATTCTTCGAGCTTTGGTCAACCATGGCGGAAATCGCACTCACACTGCCAAAGCGCTTGGCATGAGTTTGAGAACCCTACGTCATAAGTTGAAGCAGTATCGTGACGAGGGGGTTGAGATTGAACCATCTCGGCAATTGCAGCTCGGCAAGATTGAATCACGCGGTGAGTAAGACGCGGCGCTCAGTGGAGTTTTAATGGTTCCGGAATTGGTCACAAAATTGCAAGTAGTGACAACGGCGAATTAGATGAAAGGTATAGGGGAGAGAAATGAAAGGTATTGATTTTAGCATGCAGGTTTTGTCTAGAGCGATGTCGCTCAGACTTCACCGCCATTCAGCGATTGCCGGAAATATCGCAAATGCCGATACGCCAGGTTATCGCCCTAAAGCAGTTTCGTTTGAGGAAAAGCTTCAGCAAGCCGTTGAATCTCATCAAGATGTTCGACTTGACGCCGTGGTCGGTAAGACTGAAACGGTTGATGATATCGCCCCACGGCTTGATGGAAATTCTGTCAGTGCAGATAAGCAAATGGCGGAGCTTACTGAAAACGCTATGATTTATTCGGCGAGCGCCGAGTTTTTAAAAAGAAAAATGTCGATGATAAAAAGGGTAATCGGATAGGAGGCGGCTGATTATGGATCTTTTGACATCAATTAAAATTTCAGCCTCGGGTCTTTCGGCGCAGCGCACACGTCTTAATGTTTTATCGTCGAACTTGGCAAATGCCAATTCGACTCAAAGCGCTGATGGGTCTGGTCCCTATAAACGCAAGGATCCTATCTTTCAAGAAGTTGGGGCTGAGAGTTTTGAGAAAAAATTAGATCGAGCTTACAAGAAGGTTTCTGGAGTTAGTGTCAGAGAAATTGCCGAAGATCAAACTCCTGGTGAGCGGGTTTACGATCCTTCGCATCCTGATGCCGACGAATCAGGCTATGTCACCATGCCCAATGTAAACGTTGTCAATGAACTTACCGACATTATGCAAACTAGTAGCTCTTACGAGGCGAACGTCGCAGCGATTCGATCAGCAAAAGAAATGATCAATGCTGTCTTGGCGATAGGAAGGGATGGCTAATGAAAATCATGGGACCCAGCTCAGTTAGCGGTATTAAATTATCACCTGAGCTTGAGAAATTATTTAAGGCCACTTCACCAGAGAAAGATAAGGGCTTTGGCGAGTTGTTGACAGAGAAGTTGAATGAAGTTGATGAGTCTCAGAAGATTGCCGATAAGGCAGTCACGGATTTTTCGACAGGCAAATCAAAAAACCTGCATGAGGCGGTGCTAGCTATGGAAATGGCTGATACATCACTTCGATTGGCGGTGACCGTGCGTAATAAAGTCATCGATGCCTATCAGGAAATTATGAGGATGCCAGTTTAAATTACCTCGGGGGAGGGAGTAGCGAGTGGATTTTTTACTAAATTTGGCGTCTTGGTTTCGAGGCTTACCTGCCAGCGCCAAGCTATCTCTATTTTTAGTTATTATAGGCGCGGTTACGGCGGGCATACTCCTGCACTCAGAGGTTAAAACGTCCGGCTATCAATATTTGTATACAAATCTTTCCATGACTGATGCCAACGCCATTGCTGAGCGATTGCAGTCGATGAATGTTGACGCTCAAGTCCGGGGTGACGCGATCCTTGTTCCCGGTAACAGGGTCTTGGAGCTTAGAAACACATTGGCTTCTGAGGGATTACCTCAAGGCGGTGGAACAGGTTTTGAAATTTTTGATAAGAAAGATTTTGGAGCAACGGAGTTCGAGCAACGTGTCAACTATGTACGAGCCATTCAGGGCGAACTTGCAAGAACGATTTCGGCAATCGATGGGATCGAAAAAGCTAGAGTTCATATTGTGATTCCCGAAAAGAAACTTTTTGCAGAAGATCAGGAAGCTCCAAAAGCTTCCGTAGCTCTATCTCTGCATAAAGGCCGAAAGCTTTCCGATGCGCAAATTTCCGGCATTGTTCATTTAGTCGTGACCAGCGTTGAAGGGCTTACTGAAGAAGGCATCAATGTTATTGATGATAACGGGAATAGGCTTTACCGATCGTCAGGAACGGACGGCGCGAGTCTTTCATCTAAGAATTTAGAAGTTAAACGAAATTTTGAAGGCAATATGCAGAAGCGATTGCTCTCAATGCTCGAAAAAATCGTAGGTTCAGGTGGCGTGTCCGTGTCGGTATCTGCCGAAATGAACTTCTCTCAGGTCGAGAAAATGGTGGAATCGGTAGATCCTGAGAGTCGGGTAGCCATGTCCGAAAATCTTGTGACGGATCAATCGACAGGAAGCAGCGGGACGGCGTCCGGAGCTCCAGGCGCTGGGGCCAATCTACCAGGAGGTTCGGGTAGTTCGTCCGGGGGCAGATCGGAGAACTCCAAACGAACCGAAACTTCCACAACCTATGCAGTTTCTAAAACAGTTCAGAAAATCAGTGAGCCCGTCGGCGAATTAAAGCGTCTTAGTGTCGCGGTTCTCGTTGATGGTACTTATACAGAAGAAGCTCCAGCCGAAGGTGCCGCTGAGGGGGCTGAAGTCCAGAAAAAATACTCACCTCGTTCCGAAGAGGAAATCAAAAAAATTGATGAGCTTGTAAGAAAAGCGGTTGGATATACTGAGTCCCGAGGCGATGAAATTAAAGTCGAAAATATTCAATTCATGCATTCAAACTTACCCAACGCCGGCCAAGAGGAATTTGTTGCGGCTACGAACTCATCTCGTTGGATGATGTTTTTGATTGATAACGCCAAAATCATGGGGATTGTCTTGATCGCAGGTATCATCTTTTTAATGCTTGTTAAGTTAATAAACTCTTATGCGCCACCCGTTGAACTGGCTTATGCGAATTTAATCGGCGAGCGCGCTGGTCAGGTTGGCAAAGCTTTACCAGCGGGAGCGCAAGTTAACATCGTTAGTCGCGATGATCAGGCGGCTCGACAAAGGGCTGAAGAGATTGCCAATGAAACACCCGAACTGGCTCTTCAAAAAGGGCCAGAGATAAAATTTAAAGAATCTTCACATCAAGCGGTGGTCATCGATGCTCCAATGACGTCAGAGGAAAAACTTCGATTGCAGGCTGCGAAGATGCAAACTGAGCAGATCATTAACAATAATACTGATGAAGCGATTCAAGTGCTTCGATCGTGGATGGCGGAGGATTAATCACCCATGGCTGAAGAAGCAGTAAAAGACGATAAAAGCGCGGCGACGAACAAAGCCGCGGCCATAGCCGCGATTCGCTTGCGAGGAACCCAAAAGGCGGCTGCCCTATTGTTATCGGTGGATAAGTCTATTTCCAAAAAGGTTTTTCAACGCCTAGAAGATTTTGAAGTTAAAAAAATTACAGATGCGATGTTTGAGCTTGGTGTGATTCATCAGGATACAACGACCAATATTTTAAATGAATTTGTGCGGAATGTAGCCTCGGGAGGTGCGATTAGTACCTCGACCGAAGAAATTAAAGCACTACTTTCTGAAACTTTGGATGAAAAGCGAGCCAGCGAAATCATCTCGAGCATGACAAGCTTTAAAGACAATACACTTAAGAATCTTGGTACCTATGATCCCAAAACATTAGCTAACTTCTTGAGTAACGAGCATCCCCAAACGATTGCGGTTTTGCTTTGTCATATGGGTCCAGAAAAAGTGGGTCAGGTCGTTCGGCTTTTGCCTGAAAATGTTCAGTCCGAAGTTATTATGCGGATTGCCTTCTTAGAAGAAATTACCCCCGAAGCTCTTGGAGATATTGAAGAGGCAGTCAAGGAAGCCCTGAAAGGACTTGGATCGGCGACCAAGCATAAGATGGGTGGGGTTGAGTATGTTGCTGATGCTCTAAACCGATTGGATAAGCGTACGACGAGTTCAATTCTTGAAGCCATCTCTGCGGATAATGCCGAGCTGGCGGAAGAGATTAAGCAAAACATGTTTGTCTTCGAAGATCTTATCAACGTGGACGATCGGGGTGTTCAGGAAATTCTCAAAAACGTGGATACAGGTGAGTTGGCACTAGCCCTTAAAGTTTGTACGGACGATCTTAAAGAAAGAATTTTCTCAAATATGTCCGAACGGGCCGCGAAGATTCTTCGAGAAGATTTAGATGTTATGGGGCCAGTTAAGGTTTCGGACGTTGAGCGGGCTCAAGGTAACATTTTGAAAGTCGTCGACAGACTCGTAAGCGAAGGAAAGGTTGTTCTTTCTGGAGAGGGAGAAGAAGCCGTTGTCTAGAATTATTCGATCAAGTGATCATGGTGCGCAAGCCCTCGAATTGGAGGCCAAGGTTCAAAAGGCGGAACCCAAGTCATATGCCGTACCGAGTTTTAGAACCTATTTGGCTCCGGATGTACTTAAAAAAGTTGAGGCAGAGCGCCTAACGCAGCTGGCGGTGGCTGAAGTGCGTGTTAAGGCCTTGCAAGAAGCGGAAGGAAAGTTAAAGCAGCCGCTTCGCCAGGGTTTAGAGAATATTGAAGGTGTCTTGGATGATCTTTCACAGTTTAGACGTGAGCTCTTCAAAGAAGTCGAGGTCGAAGTCGTTGAGCTCGTGCGTAAGATTGCGAAACGAGTACTTTTGCGCGAACTTAATACGGATCCGGCGGTATTAACCGAGATTGTAAAGAAATCTCTGGAAGAAGTTGAGAAGGCAAAGGAAATTCTCATTGTCTTTAGTCCAGAAGATGAAAAAGTCTTTCAATCTGCGAAGCCAGATTTTGCTGAGAAATTGCGCGGTCGAGAAGATATTCAACTGTTAAGCGATGCGCAAGTGCCTGGAGGGCGGGCGCTCGTAAAAACTCAAAGCAAAGAGATTATGATTTCTGTCGAAGATATGGTTGATGAAATCTTAAATCGAATTCGAGAAGTTAATCAAAATCCTAAAGAGCCTGGAGACGAAGGAGATAAAATCTGATGTCACGACTTGGCCTTTTGGAAAAGTATGGTTCGGTGGTGGATGAGGCCAATCCCTTGCCGATCTGTGGCCTTGTGACGGATGCCCTTGGAATTGTCATTGAAGGTTATTGCCCACATGCTCAAATAGGTGCGATTTGCGAGATTACTACTAGAGATGGAAGTGAAAAGTATTTAGCTGAAGTCGTGGGTTTCCGTGGCGATAAGGCCATCTTTATGGCTCTCGGAGAAGCCAAAGCTATCGGCATGGGGAGTTCCATTCGAATTATTCGCAATTCCGCTACGATCAAAGTTAGTTCAGCCTTAATGGGACGTGTAATTGATGGGCTTGGCAATCCGTTGGATGATTTGCCTCCCATAGAGTCCGATCAAGAGTACTTATTGTATTCGCGCCCCATTAATCCCTTGAAGAGGGAGCGCATTACGGAGCCCCTTGATTTGGGTGTAAAAGCTATCAATGGTCTCCTTACAGTCGGCAAGGGCCAGCGGATGGGAATCATGGCGGGCTCTGGAGTCGGAAAAAGCGTGCTTTTGGGGATGATGGCTCGGGCCACCAATGCCGATGTCAATGTGATCGCACTTGTTGGTGAGCGGGGTCGTGAGGTTCGAGAGTTTATTGAAGACTCGCTAGGGCCAGAAGGTTTGGAGAGGAGTATCGTCGTGGTTGCGACAAGCGATGTCTCGCCTCTCATTCGAATGCGAGCCGCCTTTGTCGCTACGGCCATCGCCGAGTATTTTCGATCATTACAAAAAGATGTTTTATTAATGATGGATTCCGTTACGCGATTTGCCATGGCACAGCGCGAAGTAGGTTTGGCTGCGGGGGAACCACCAACGACCAAAGGTTATCCTCCCTCGGTTTTTACCACTATGCCCAAACTATTCGAACGAGTTGGTGCTCTTCGATCAGGAGGGTCCATTACTGGTTTGTATACAGTTTTAGTTGAGGGCGATGATATTAACGATCCTATTGGGGATGGTGTTCGGTCCATTGTGGATGGTCATATTGTTCTTTCTCGCCGCTTGGCTTCGATGAGCCACTTTCCCGCAATCGATGTTCCCATGTCGACCAGTCGGGTGATGTCTCAAGTTGTGTCGGAAAAGCAAATGCAGTTGGCCAATCGATTGAAAGGAATTCTGGCGACTTATGGAGAGGCCGAGGATCTGATCAATATTGGCGCCTACGTTAAGGGCACAAATAAAAGGATTGATGAAGCCATCCAATTGATAGAGCCGATTCGCGAATTTTTAAAGCAACCCTACACAAGCAATGTTGGGTTTGAAGAAAGTACAAGAGGTTTGACAAATATTTTTTCAGAGGGAGTACGAACAGATAAGAAATGAAAAAATTTAAGTTTCGATTTCAAGCAGTAGAGAAACTCCGTCGATTAGAGATGGAATTCCAGGTGAAGGAAGTCGCTCTCGCTGAAAGAAAGGTGCTTGAAATTGAATCTCAAATTGAAGATCGAGAAAGGAAACTCAGGGAAGAGATTTTGCGACTTAAGCAAATTGATCTTAGTGAAATTAGAAATGAAGTCCTCAAGGCCTTGTCGTCAAATTATCGAGAGGAATTGAGACGACAGGTTAAGAAACTTAAATTTGATGCCCTAAATGCAAAAGCGGAGGTCATCAGGGAAAGAAGAAAGCTCGTTGAGAAACAAAAGAAACTCCGAGCCATGGAAGTTTTGGAAGAGAAAGATAAGGAGCGCTACTATGCAGAGCTTAATAGATTGGAAACACAGGAGTTGGATGAAATTTCTTCCAACTTTTGGATTCACAATTCTCGTGCTGATATCGAGTAGTCCTATTTGTGCACAAGAAGCTTCCGATGCGGCGAAGGAGCCGGCTACATCCGGCGAGGCTACGAAACCAGAGGAGGCGAGGCTGTTTCCGGAGAAAGAGTATTATACCAAAGAGGAGGTTATGGCCCTTCGAAAGATTCTAGACCAAAAGTCTGTCAAGCTGGATCAAGATTTGGGATCTCAAAAGGAGTACGTGGAATCATTAAAGAAACAGGTTGAGGATCACCTGGCCAAAATTGATGGTGCGCGAAAAGAAATCGCAGATTTTATGAATGCTCGGGACGAGAAGGAGGAAACGAAGCTTAAAAAGCTGGCTCGATTCTATGAAGCCATGGAGCCGGAGCAAGCTTCTCCTTTGCTACAAAAGGTAGATGATGATCTTGCGATTAAGATTTTTGATCGAATGGATGCCAAGAAAGCGGGCTCGGTGCTCGCTCTCTTCCCACCACCACGCGCGGCAAAGATTACGACTCAGTTTCCTAAGCTTAGGCTTCAGGCTGAGCGAGAGGTGGGGAGCAATTAGTGCAGCCATCAATTAAAATAAGTTTCATCTCTCAATGGTTGGGGGATGAAAAAATCAAGCAACTGGAAAGGAGTACAGTATGGATTTGTCCAAACTATTGGGCAACATAAGTGCTTCATCTCAGTTGGGGATGGACCTTCAACAAGGGGTCCCCGATGCTAAAGTCTTCGAGAGGGAGTTGGAAACTCAGGAAGTAAAGATGCCGGTAAAGGATATCAAAAAGAATCCTTTACCAAATCAAGCTTCCAATGAGTCGCCCGATTCTAAGAAAATCGAAGCTCCGAAGCCAAAAGGGGAGCCCGCTCCAAGGATGGAGAATGAATCAGACGAGGATGCCGAAATGGCCTCCGAGCAAGCTGGCGTGTCGATAGCTCAAGAAAGTACGGAGCCGGCATTAGCCAACGATGAAACTGCAAAGACTGATGAAGTGGTTGAGGCAATGGTTTCGAAGTTAGAAATAACTTCAGAACCTGTTGCTCAGATCGCTCCACAGGTATTGGCTCTCATTCAAGCTTTGGACCAAAATCCAAAGGCTCAAGGAGGGCTGCCAAAGCAGATTCAACAATTACTCGGGGACATTGAAGTCGATCCGAATCTGTCTGTTCAATCTGAAATGGCTCCTGAGGCCATAGCTCAGAACAGTCAGAAGATTCAAAATCTCGCCTCTCAATTGCAAAGTATTAAGCCGGAACAAATGCAGAAAGTTTTACAGCAAGTAGAACTTCCTGTGGAAGTTAAGGCGGAAATTCAAAAGCAAATGAGTGCTGAGCTTGTTAAGGATGACAAGGTTGAAATCAAAGGTGTATCTCCCGAAATCCAAGTAGCCAAGCCAGAAGTAGCTCAAGCGGTAATTCAACCGTCGAAAGCTATTCCGGTTTCCAAACCAATCGCAAAAACCAAAGTCGAGCAACTGATTAAAGAAAGTAGTTCAACAATAGGCATGCGATCGAAGCTATTGGATTCTGAGATGAAAAATATTAATGAGAATGTAAAGCTTTCGGAAGAGTCCGTAGGGGCGAAGCCATCAAGCTTGAAACATTTGGCCGATGGGCTTTTTATTCAAAAAGGTCTTGAGGGTCAGGTGGATTCAGCTATGGCAGCGCTGAGAGCTGGATCAAGCAAATTTTCGGTCTCGTCAGAGCCTGCAGATTTGAAGTTGGTTCAGAAGCATCTTACAGACGATATGAAGGCGATTGTGTCGAGAGCTCTGATTACCAAAGAAGGTGGTCAAATGAGCTTAAGTCTTCGTCCAGGAAATATGGGTGAAGTACGAATTGATCTTCAGATAAAAAATGATTCGGTTCATGTTCGTATGGAAGCCGAAAACAGTGGGGCTCAACAAGTCCTGAAACAAAATGTTTCAGACTTGAAAACCCAACTTCAGGCTTCGGGTTTGAAAATCGAAGATATTCAAATATCCTCGAGCCGAGCTCAAACTTCGAATGAACAAAAATCTTTTCAATCCTATCAAGATCAGCGGCAACAACATTCTTCACAACGTGATGCATCCGGTCAGGAAAAATCAACCGCAGATTCTTCGTTAGCGAAGTTTGACGGAATTTTTGCTGAACGATCGGTTGCGTAAAGGAAGACGAAAATGGATTCAAAAGTCGTAGATCTTCAGAACTCAACAGCTTACTCAAACGTTGGAAAGCCAGGGAGTGGCGCCAATCTTGGTAAGACAGAATTTCTGAATCTGCTTATGGCCCAGATGTCCAACCAGGATCCGATGAATCCAATGGACAATGAAGGCTTCATTCAACAGCTGACTCAATTTGCAAATTTGGAGCAGTTGAAGAATGTAAGTGGGCAGTTTGATGATCTTCTGAGAATCACAAGTGCGAGTAATTCCGCAAATGCTGTATCGCTTCTAGGGAAAGAAGTGCGGCTCAATATCAATCAACTTAAGGGTCCTGAAGCTAAGGTCTATTATGATCTTTCAGAGAACGCAAAAGACGTTGTTCTGGAAGTTCGAGATCTTAAGGGAAAGATCATTAAGTCGTTCAGTGGCATGGAAGCTGGCAAGGGATTGCACCAGGTTGAAATCAAGGATCTTAAGGAAGGTGAGTTTACCTTTAACGTAGTCGCAAAGGATGCGGCAGGAAAAGAAGTTAGTGCAAGCTTATCGGTATTGGAATACGTAGATGGCGTTAATTTCTCTCAAGCGATTCCGACGATCTTGACCAGCTCTGGTCGAGAAATATCGGCAGGTGAAGTCATCGAAATTAGATCCTCAGGAGTGAAGTCACCCAGTGTGAGTTCTCAAGAGCAAGTGAATGCCGACTTACCTGACGTTGTCGAATCTGGTGGCGATCAGCTTCCTGATGTCGAGGAACAAGGAGGGGTTTGAGATGGCAGACGTTAAGGAAATTCTGATTCAGTCACAGATTTCAAGGATCAATCCTTCGAAATCTGTGGGGCCAAGTAAGGCGCCCTCTAAGGCTGAGGCAGAAAAGTTTGAATCAGCACTGGAGTCAGCTGATATCAAACTCTCGAAGCATGCTTCGAGAAGAATCGATTCAAGGAAGATAGAGCTGAGCGAAATGGATTACGCTAAGCTTTCGGATGCGATGAATTCGCTCGAAAAAAAGGGTGCCAGGGATTCTTTGGTATTAATGGGTGAGAAAGCCTTTATTGTAAATGTTCCAAGCAAAACCGTCGTTACGGCTTTGTCGAAAGAACAAATGCAAGAGCAGGTTTTCACAAACATTGATTCGACAATTTTGTTGAATCAATAAAATTAATTGGACTTTGCTTGGACCCTAACGGGAAAGCGAAGTCTCTCTATTTGAGTAATTTGGAGGGACGAACATGACAGTTCTAGCATCTCT
>PCXB01000009.1 GCA_002787535.1 Deltaproteobacteria bacterium CG11_big_fil_rev_8_21_14_0_20_45_16 | reverse complement strand
TCGATGGCCCCTACTGGTTCTGACATTCTCAATCTGCCTTTTGACCTTTCTAGGTGTTTATCTGATTTTTAAGGACCTGCAAAGTTTGCATTCACAGCGTTCCTACGCCTTGGAGCAAAGCTTATTTGCTGCCCGACAATTTTTAAACGAAAAACAGCTCGCGACCGCAGAAGACTGGAAGGACGCTGGGAACCCCAAGGTCCGCGCCCTCCAACAGGAACTCCGTCGAATTCAAGAGTCCCTTGGCTTACCTGGCGAATTGAGCCTCTATCGACTCGACAAAGAAAGTCTTCAGCCCGTCGCTTCGAGTTTGGATGATAACTCGACTATGATCGGACGGGACCTCCGAGCCGAAGAATCCGGATCCTTAAGCGAGGGTCGAAGCCTTAAATCAGACCTGAAGGATTGGTATCAAAACAAAGGCCACTATGTTTTACTGAGCCTCTCAGAACCGAATTGGGTTATTGAGCTTAAGGAGCAGGATAGGGGCTTTTTGTTCAAATTGGCAGGATTTGGCATGTACTACCTTCTCATTATATTTGGATTTTTGGGCTTATTTGGAAGTTTTGCGATTTGGACACAACAACGGCAAGCTCGCCTAATGAAAAAGACAATGGCGGAGTTAAAGAATTTTTATGAACTCTCCAATGAACTCATTATTGAGCTCGACCAAGACTTGAAATTACAAAACGCCAATCCTAGCGCCTTAGAAATGATGGGAGTCTCGCTTCAAGAGATTGCGGGTAAAAAGCTATTCGAAACTGATGAAAGTATTCAGCTCTTGCCCGTGGATCAGAATATTGTTCAGGTAACTTCTAAACTAAAAACTCTGCCTCAACTTCGTTTTCATGCCAAAATTGTTACGGAACAAACCTCGAGTCCGGTTATGGAATTTATTAAGCTGGTAAGCACCGAAGGTAAAATTCTACTGATGGCTCACCGATCGGCCGCGGAATTGAGCGCCACTCGGAACTCAACGACTCCGGATGTAGCGAGTGAAAAATATTTGCACCCCTTAACGGGCCTTCCTAATTCTAATTACTTAGTTAATCTTCTCGAAACAAGATTTTCCGAACTAAAGGAGCAGGCCTGCTCTATTTTGATGATTGATATTGATGATTTTCAGTATTTCAATCATTTGCACGGCAAGGAAGAGGGTAACCGTCTCCTTCGAAATTTTGCCCATAGCCTTCGTCACTTTTTTAGAAGAGGTGATAAAGTCATTCACTACCGCGACGATAAGTTTGTCGTTTTGCTCAATCACACTGATCTTAAGAGTGCCGCCAAAATTGCTCAAAATTTTAGCGAAGAGATGCGAAAATCCCCGGACTCCACTCTCGCTAAAACACAGTTTTCTGTCGGCGTCACTCAGGTGGATTCACAAGATACTTATGAAGACTGGATCAACCGCAGTATCGCCGCTCTCGAAACCGCCAAACAAAACGGCAAGGCCAAGGTAGAAGTTCAGCGCCCAAATGAGTTGGAGATTTTGGCTTAAGCCTTGAACCCTGGCACACTGAATCTTGGCAGAAGTTTCGAAATAATATTCGAGTTTCGAAGTATCAAATCTCCTTCGACCCGAATAATAGAGATTCTCTAGATGGTCCCTGTTTTGCAAGCTTGGCTTACATGCTACTTTTGGCGCTTTATTTGAGCCTTCTCCGGGAAGTCGATCCCTCTATCGAGGAGATCCTGGTCACCGCTCAAATTTTTGCAAAAGAAACCTATGGACTTCGCTTCGTTCTCGCATCCGATTCAGCCTCGAGTACCGCCTACTTCGACGGCAATGTGTACCGTATGGAAGACTATGCAATGCTGCAGGAAATTATAAGTCGTTCCCAAAATAGGATTGAAAGTCGAGCAGATCTCGCACCGAACTTTCTTAAGGATCTCCAGTTGGAACTAGAACGCATACTTAATACTTCAGTACAAATTTCAGCCAATCGACTGGAAGTCAATATCGTTCCGAATCTATCGGACAAGCAATTCCAACAGGTCCTGCGAATCCATCCCTATCTAAAAATTAATCGTAACAGCACACGACGCCACTCGGAATCGCCTAAAATGGATTCCGTATTTCTTGAATTGGCCTTTGTTGAGATTCAGAAAAGTAGCCTCGAAAAATTGGGTTTACGTTTCGGGGAGCCCTTAAGCTTCGCAAGCTCTGTCTTCCCACAAAACATTTTGAATCCCTCAAAACTCCTTGCCGTTGATGGCATCAATCCCATCGGAAGTTTTCTAGATTTGGCGGTCGCAAAGGGTTTTGCTCAAGTCCATCTTAAGCATTCGCTAGTAACTTCCAATGCTGAGGCAGCCTCGTTTCGTGCGGGTGGTGAATTTTCTTTTCAGCTAAGTTCCGAACAATCTGCCAAAATTGAAAAGATCCCTTACGGTGTCGATCTGGAGTTCGTTCCAACTGAATTGGGCGGCAATCAAGTGCGGATTGAAATAAAAGCAAAAATTCGCGAGCCAGATCTTGCGACCGGAGTTGGCGATTACCCAGGAATCACGGAAAAAATCATTCAAACCCAGGTCCGGACTGGCTTTGGCCAAAGTATGGCGGTAGCTGGACTTCTTCATAGCTCGCAGGGAAGTGCCCAAAATTCCTTGCCTGGCCTGGGAGAAATTCCACTCCTAGGCAGGATTTTCTCCAGCAAAAGTTTTCGTGCCAACAAGAGCGAGGCCTATATTTTTATCACCGCGCGACGCCTGGAGAATGAACGCTAATGTGGATCAGCTTTACACGTGACCAAGAATTCAAACTTGCCTGCCTTAATGAACAACAAAGTCTTGGAAGCTCCATCACCAATCGTATCCGGCTTAGCGGTCGAGGCCTTGATCCCGTACATGGATTATTTTATCGAGACGCTACGACTTGGCATTATCGCGGCCTTCGTACGCAGTCAGAATCCGAACTTACGCAAGACGTGACCTTTTCATTGGGTGATTGGAAATTAGAGGTTGTTGGTGAGCATCTTAAGGAAAAGACAGAATCTCTATTGCTAAAGTTGATGCACAACCTGCTGTCCGAAAACATCGATCAATCCATGAATATGGCTCTTAAGAAACTTGAGTCGGCCGTATTCCTCAACGCCGAAATGCCAAAAGAAATTGAATCGCGCTTGCGATTGAGCTTTGCGGAAAGAGCGTTAAAAAGTCCGATTGAAAGCTTACTTCAAAAGCCCTACGTATCAGATATTCTTATTGATAGATTCGATTCCATCTGGGTGTCCGAAAATGGTCAGCTAGAAAAATCGCCTCTGAAGTTCGTCGACGAAACTACTTATCAAATTTATATCCAGAACCTTTTGCATCAAGCCTCTAAGACGCTAGATGAAACTCAGGCCTTTGCTGACTTCAATCGCGAAAATGGAACCCGCTTTCATTTAGCCGGTCCTAGCGTCAGCGGAGGTCAAATTCATGTATCCATTCGAAAACATCGTGATATTCCGTGGAGCCTTGAAAAGCTCTTTGAGCAGGGCATGTTTCCTAAAGAGTGGTGTGGGGGTCTCAAAGAGTTAATAGATCAACGAGATAGTATTCTTATCTCGGGAGCCACAAGCAGCGGGAAAACTAGTCTCATTAAGGCTCTTCTTCAAGAGATTAGTTTAGATCAGCGTCTCATCGTGCTGGAAGATAGCTACGAACTCTATTTGAATCGAGCCAACTCAGCCTTTCTTCAGACTCGTCCAGACCAGGCTCCTAAAATCGACCTTCGAGAACTTGTCCGACAGAGCCTTCGAATGCGACCAGATCGATTAATTATCGGTGAAGTTCGTGGGCCTGAATCTCTCGATCTCTTGCACGCGATTAATACCGGTCACAGAGGTTCAATGGCAAGTATCCATGCTAATTCCGCTCGCGATGCTATTGCAAGATTACAGGGATTAGCAATGATGGCGAGTACCAGACTCTCTGAGGATTTAGCTTTGGAACTCGTTAGTCGAAACATCCAAGTTATCATTCACTGTGATCGAGAGCCTTCGGGCGCACGAAAAATTAAAGAAATCTGTCGCATCCAAGGTCGTGCCGAGAATCAAATTCTGCTGGAGAGACTCTATGATATTTAGATCACGAGCCTCGCCAAAGGAACTTGCAGATTTTTGCGGTCTGGTCTCACTACAACTTGCGGCCGGCAAAGACTGCCTTTCAGCAATTAAATCAGTCCGTCAACGAGCTCCAAAGTTCGTTAAATCTCTTAGTCACGAAATTGAGCTTTTGAGTTTCGAAACGGCGGTTCGAGCAAGGGTTTTGAGATCTAAAAGCTTTGAAGAAATATTTGTGTTGGAATCTCTCCTGGCTGGACTGAAAAGCCAAATCCACTTGAAAGAACTCTTAGACTCCCTCGCACAATGCTTTTATCGACTGCACTACTACGAAAAAAAACAAAGAAGCCTCCTCAAATTACCGCGACTTCAAGCCATTATTTTACTTTTCATGAGTCTGTTTATTAGCTTTGTCGTACCTATTATATTTTCAAATTCGCTCATTAGCTTTCTTGACCTGGGCTTACGTGCAGTATTTTGGACACTCTGCGCTCTAATTCTAGCGGGTAGTTGTCTAAGCTTATGGATCTGTGAATATCCTCAAATCAAATATAAACCAAAGATTAAGTACTGCCATTTTCTATTCTATCTCAGTCGACTACTGCAGGCAGGAACTGATTTTAGAAGTGCCTGGAACCGTTCGCTGGAGGTCGTCCACCTCGCGCCCTCCGATTCAAAACTTCTGCAAATTCCCATGAAAACGGCAAAAGCCTTAACCGAGCATCTACAAGAAATTGAACAACTAAATCTTCCGATCCAACATATCATCTCGCCTCTTCAAATCTGTATCCAAAGCGGAAAAGGCCTCATTTCAGTTATCGAATCAGCCTCTCTGCGACTATTTGATGATATCTGTATGGACTGGGAGGAAGAAGCTCAGCAAAGAAGTCTGACCTCGCTTTTACCTTTGGGATTTCTTGTCCTCCCCTCGACTCTAACGCTCTTGCTTGGCCCACAATTTCTTTATTTCCAAATGAGGCTGCAATAAATGTTTATCATTCACAGGCTCAAATCTTGGTCTGACCAGACTTCAAGAATAAAAACGCACTTGTTTATAAAAAACGAAATACTTTTTGGTCGGGAAAAAAGTTGCGATATCCGCCAAGACGAAATTCCGAGCATATCCCACCGACTCAATTTCCAGAGCCGCGAATTACATGATCTCCAAAATCAAGTTGTTCAAAGTCTACAGGATCAGGAACTTTTCCAAATTGGATCGACTGTCTATATGCTTGCACAGCCCCCTCAGCTTCGAGTTCCCGTAAAGTACATCCTGACTTTTTCACTGATCGTAGTAGCCATAACAATTTTTAGTTTTGTCCCTCGTGAAGAATCTATGAAATGCACACCGACCGAAAAAATGACAGCCTCCGGTCGCTGGAGTTACAAAGGCGGAGACAAAGAAGTAAAAGATTATTTTGATAAGCTTATCCTGGGACGAAAATTATTTAAATCTGCCTTGCAACAGGGCGATCTCCTCATGGCGTCATCCGCGCTTCAGAATCTTAAGACAACTGCGGCCTACAACGAAGCCTGCTCCACGCATGCCGCTCTCGAAGATCTGGAACGCAAATTGATGGAGAAAAGAATTCTTAAACTGATAAAGGAGGATCAAAGCATTCTTGCCGCCGAGCTTATAGGAAAAAACCACGGCTTCGACCTACTGGAAGAAAGAATTATCAAGAACGCCAAGCGTATGCTTTGGGAATCCTGGAAGCTTGAAATTAAAAACCCCGAGCAATCTTTCCAGTTAAAAAAAACCATCAAAGAAATATGTGAAAAACTGGGCCGTCTCGAGTCCTGTCTTGATACTGGCTTAGAAGCGCCACCCCAGGTGCTCGCCAAATAGCTAAAAAGAGATGCATCTTTCGTTTCCAGCCGAATTATGAAAACAGGATTATTCTATAGGGATGGGCGATTCCCCCAAAAACAAGGCCGGTTCACCCGATCTTCCCGGAAAGATCATTGACTATGTCTTCGATTTTTTAAATCGACCCGCGGAATTTCGCCTCGAGACCATACAACGCCTTGAAGAGAAGTGGAGGCAGCAAGCTCTCGAATTGTATGCTAGCCAAGCATCCCGTTTGGAAAGAAAATTGTCCGATGGCGAAGAAGCTATCTCATTGCTTTTCCGAGCCATCAAGCTGATGGAACTGCCCAACGAGAAATTAGAAAATGAAAACCTAATTGAACTTGCGCGAAAACATTTTGAGAAAAAAGACTACGCTCAAGCTTTCCAGCTATTTCAGCGCGCGGTTGTCAATGAACGTCCGAGTCTTGATGATCTATGTTTGGCCGGAACATCCGCCCTCCATCTAGGTAAGTTGGATTACGCGGAAGAATATGCCGATCAAGCTTTAATGACTAATCCCATGGAAGTTCGAGCCATCATGCTAAAAGGATTGGCACTTTATAAACAGGAAAATCTCGAAGCAAGTTTAGCATTCTTTGAAAAGGCTAAAAAGCTCGAGCCATCCAGCAATACCGCTGTTAAATATTATAATGAAGTAGAAAAGCGCCTCAAAAATGTCGCGTCACCAAATCCGTCAGCTACCATTTCATTGGCAACAAAAAATGAAACTCCTTCCAATGACTCAGGCGTTGTCTCCGTCATGAAATTCAAGCGGCGCTGGATCCGAAAGCCTGTGAGCGCGGAAATTATTATAAACGATCACAGCCAAATGTGCGCCTTTACTTGCAAACTCAAGTCCCTATCCGGTGGCGGCGCACTTATCGAAGGCGCTGACCTTCCCGAAGAGTTTGATTTCCATATGAACCTTGGAAGGTTTGGTGAAGTCTATGGCGTCGCTAAAAAAATCTATGCTGCCGGTGGACAAGTCGGCGTAAAATTTCAAGGTCTAAGTCCAAGCCAAGAAGACTCGATCAACCAACGAGTCATTGCTGGGCACTGTTAATTACTGATCAAAAAGGCTTCGTGAACTCGAAATGGATCCAGGCCAGGCTCTACCTATGAAATGATAGGCTCGCTCGGTAGCAATTCTACCTCGAGGCGTTCGCGCTAAAAATCCTACCTGCATAAGATACGGCTCATAAATATCTTCGAGAGTATCGCGCTCCTCCTGTAGCGAAGCGCTCAAGGTTTCGATGCCTACCGGTCCACCTTGAAACTGATCAATAATCAAACTCAATAGCTTTCGATCCATCGGGTCACAGCCCATTTCGTCAACCTCAAGTTGAGTCAAAGCATGTGAAGCCCCATCACGAACAATCTTCTTCTGACCAGCAGTTTGAGCAAAATCCCGAACTCGTTTCAATAGCCGATTGGCAATTCGTGGTGTTTTCCGAGAGCGCTTGGCTATTTCATGCGCTGCGTCCTCTTCGATCTCAATTTCTAGGATGCGAGCCGAGCGAGTTACAATTGTTGCCAATTCTTCATCAGTGTAAAATTCCAAATGAAGTGGAATGCCAAAGCGCGAACGCAAGGGTGATGATAAAAGTCCACTGCGAGTTGTTGCCCCAACTAGCGTAAAAGGTGGAATATCAATTCGTAGACTTCTAGCCGACGGGCCTTCGCCAATCGTCAAATCCAATTTAAAATCCTCCAAGGCGGGATATAGAATTTCTTCTACGGCCCGAGGCAGGCGATGAATCTCATCGATAAACAAAACATCGAAAGCCTCAAGATGAGTAAGCAGCGCAGCCAGGTCACCAGCCTTCTCAATAGCTGGACCACTGGTCACACGCAAATTCACTCCCATCTCATGAGCGATGATATGGGATAGGGTTGTTTTGCCTAAACCTGGAGGGCCCGACAACAAAACATGATCCAGAGACTCCTTTCGAATTCTGGCCGCCTCAATAAAAACCCGAAGATTATCTTTAAGCTTAGCTTGGCCAACAAACTCATCAAGATTCTTGGGACGAAGATTGTTAAGATCATCTTGGACTTGCGGCTGAATACTTAAAATCCGATCCAAATCTGTTTCTGCTTGATCTTCAGAATCTATAATCATCTCAATTCATCCTCGCTGATCCGGGATTCGTCAATTCGCGCAACGCTAGCTTCACTTTTTCTTCAAGCCCCACAATCGATTCACTGCGAACTTTTGAAAGTACTTTTTGAATCTCCGATTTCTGATAGCCCAAGTTCAGCAAGACACTTTCGAGCTCCCCATCCCTGGAGACAGCTCCCATCGGGCCAATCGCCTCGACGGGATAGTCCGCCAGCTGCTTATCCCCAAGCTCAAGACTTAAGCGCTCCGCAGTCTTCTTTCCAATACCAGGAATTTTTTGAAGCCTGGTAAGATCACGAGAGCGAAGTGCTTCAATCAGCTCTCCATAAGGAAGACCCGATAGAACCGTCAGAGCGAGTTTAGGTCCGACGCTACTAACCCTAAGTAGATCTCTAAACATCCTCTTCTCTTCTACATCCGCAAACCCAAAAAGTTGCAAGGCATCTTCACGAATATGTGTATGAATATGAAGCGAGACAACTTCGGCGCGCAACTTCTCCGATGTGAAAGGCGTGTGCAAGACCTCATAGCCGACACCATTGCAATCAATGATGGATAGGCTGGGGCTTTTGTGAATTATTTTTCCTCTTAGGTGAGCGATCATTCTCTCTCCACACTCTCGAAAGCTGAGTTTGACCATGTGCCAAGCAAATGGCAAGAGCATCTGCATGATCCGGACTCGAATACTCGAATGCCGGCTTGAGCTTCATCAAATAACGAACCATATGCTGAACCTGTGCCTTGTCGGCCCTACCGGATCCACAAACAGAGGCTTTAATTTCTGTGGGGCTATACTCACTCACGTGTATGCCAAATTCAGCAGCTGCAAGCAAAGCCACACCACGCGCCTGCCCCAGCTTTAAAGCAGACTGAGCATTGCGAGAAAAAAATACACTTTCAATGGCGAATTCATCGGGCTGATAGCGCTCCATCAAAGTTTTTAAATCTTTATATAGAGAGTGTAGGCGTTGGGGCATCGACTCGCCTTCGGTCATCACAATGCTGCCACTGTTGATATGAATAAATCGAGATTTAGAATATTCGATAATTCCAAAGCCAGCTCGTATACTTCCGGGATCAAGCCCCATAACACGCATCTCCCTATCAGCTTAAGGGAGATGAATCAGGCCTGTAAAGCTTAGTCCGAAAGATGCATAAAGCCAGAAACATAGGCACTATAGATCCCGAAAATATAGAAAATTAATTCAATGGTATAGGGCAGCAAATTCAGCTGCTTTCGTTTGTGCCGTGGAGTTGAACTAAGCAAGAAAACAATCATGCTCAAACGATAAATCGCCAAAGCCAACAGAATAAAAAATAAGGATCTGAAAATAAGAGCTTTCCAAAACATAACTTATTTTATGAAGCTTCAGCGTTTGTTGTCACTCTCTGAACATCGTCATGTTCTTCCAAACTCTCGACCAATCGATTGATCGCATCTTCCAGATCCCCAGAGAGTTTCATTCGATTTTTAGGAATATAACCAATTTCGGAAAATTCGATAGGAACATCCGATCTACCCAGGCCTTCGACAATACCTAAGAAATCATTGGGCGCCGTCGTAATTTCATAACCTTCTTCAGAAGCACTAAAATCTTCCGCACCAAGCTCAAGACAGAGCTCCATCATGCGCTCCTCATTTCCAACCGCCCGAGAAACCAGGATGCTTCCCTTTCTATCAAAGCCCCAGCTCACAGCACCTACTTCAGCCATGCTCCCTCCAGCTCTTTCAAGAATTTTCTTTAGCTCTGGCTGAGTTCGCGCACGCTTATCCGTGATACATTCCATCAATATAGCCACGCCCCCCGGGCCATAGCCCTCGTAAACCAGCTCCTCTAAGGCTGCGCCATCATCGGATTCTCCTGCGGCTCGCTTCAAAGCTCGCTCAATATTATCACGAGGCACACTTTGTGCCTTGGCATCAGCAATCGCCTTCTTCAATCGTGAGTTGCCATCCGGGTCCGGCCCGCCCTCCTTGGCCGCCACCGTAATTTCTTTGATATATTTGGCGTACAAGGCGCTTTTTTTCTTGTCGGTCACGGCTTTTAGTCGCTTGACCTTGCTCCATTTATTATGACCAGCCATAGATCAAGCCTTAGCAGTGATTGTCAATCTCCTGCTAGAAAGAAATAATATGAGGATGTCAGCCTATAAAAAGTTAATTTATCTGGGATACAGCCTGAGTCTCTTAGGCTGCGAGCGATGGAGTCAGCCCGAAACTAAAATTACTGGCTTTGAGTCCAAGAAGCCTGAAAATGAAGATGATCGAGTAAAGGTTCAGCATATTCTCATTAGCTTCAAAGACAGCCTTCCTGGTCGAAAAATCCAACGTTCCAAAGAAGAAGCCGAAAAACTTGCCAATGAGTTATTTTTGCAAGTTCAAAAAAATCCAGAAATTTTTGAAGATAAATTACGCGCTCTCTCGGATGACCAAGTACCAGGGATTTATGCAGTGGCTAATTTTGGAATTGAACAAAGACCTGGGGAGTTTCCTCGAAGCAGTATGGTTAAAGACTTCGGTGATGCGTGCTTTCATATGAAAAAAGGGGAGTTGATTTTGGTTCCCTACGAACCAACCAACTCCCCTTACGGATATCATATTATGAAACGACTCAATTAACCTTGATTGTCATGCTTGCCTTCGACCATTTCGACGACAGAATCAGGTCCATGTACTTTGAACTTACCGGCTTTAAGCTTTCCAATGTAAGCATGATAAGCCTTCATCGCTTCGTTACCAAATATCAACATGATAGGTATATTGGCAAATAACATTACACCCGTACCAATACCTGTAAGGTTATCGAGCTCCGCATCCGTGGTAAAAAGTCCTGAGCAGGCAACGACGACAAGCAAACAGTAGGCAACTTTATAGGCAAAGACACCTCGACCACCGAACATATAGATGATCCCTTGCTCGCCATAATAACTCCACGAAATCATCGTCGATACGGCAAACAAAAAGGCGACCAATGGAACGATGTAGCGCCCAAGTCCTGGTAAGACGCGATCGAATGCATAGCTTGTTAAATTCGCACTCGGGTAATCGGCATAGATACCCGCTTCGACAAGCTCGGGCTTAATATCACTGGCGACAGTTCCCCATTTGATATTCAGGCCATTGTCACCTTCTGTAATGACACCATCCAAGCGAGCGTTCATATCTTCATTCTCAGTTTTGAATACCACAAATACGGTTTGATCTTTTTTCCAGTCTCCAGAAACTCGCTTGCCCTCATCCGTTCGAGCAGGCAACTCATCCGTATTCAAAGTCCAAGCTCCATCCGACGTCTGGACCACTTCGGGTGATTGATCGTAATTACCTTCGGTCGCACGGTTCCAAGCTCCGCTAGATAGAATTACAAGAGCTGTAAGCGTACAGACGACAAGAGTATCGATAAAAGGCTCCAAACCCGCAACCACTCCCTCTCTAACAGGTTCGTCAGTCTTAGCCGCAGAGTGAGCAATCGGGGCTGAACCTTGACCTGATTCACTGGAGAACAAGGCTCGCTTCATTCCCCACATCATCCCAATAGCCATTGTTCCACCAAGAAAAGCTCCAGCACCTTTCGAAGGGCTAAATGCGTTTTCAAAAATTAAAACAAAGAGGCCAGGAATTTGTTCAATATTAACAATCAATACATAGGCGGCCGCCAAAAGATACGTAATGCACATAAAGGGAACCAAGCGTCCTGCCACCGCGCCAATTCGCTTAATCCCTCCGATAATTACTGCACCCACCAAAACGGCTAGAATAATTCCCGTTACGATTTCTGGAACTTGATAATAGGATTTCAAAAGAACCCCAACGTTCCACGCCTGGAACATATTTCCGCCAGTAATCGCAGAAATCAAAAGCGTCACACAAAAAATCCAACCAACCAAGCCACCAACCCAAGCAAGTGAAGGGCTCATTTTCTTAAGGCCGTGCTGAACAACCCACATTGGACCCCCATGTGGATTCTCGGGATCTTTCGTGTTTCGATACAACATGGATTGAGTAACTTCAGTGAGCTTTAAAGCCATTCCGATAAAGCCAACAACCCACATCCAAAAAACAGCGCCTGGCCCACCGAGACCCACTGCCAAGGCAACACCACCTATATTTCCGAGGCCTACCGTTGCCGAAAGAGCTGCCGACAAGGCTTGAAAGTGGTTGATGGCTCCAGGATCAGACTTTTTGTCGTACTTCCCACGGATAACCGCCACCCCGTGAGTAAGGGCTCGATATTGGCAAAATCCGCTCCAAACAGTAAAGAGTACCCCTGTGCCCAAGAGAATATAGAGGACGTAGTCGTGCCACAAAAAGGCATTTATGACGCCCATCCACTCGTTAAAACTTTCCATATTGATGCTCCTTATTTTCTGATCGTATTGAATACCTGAAACCCGTTAAGGCCCCTAAACTCTATCGAGACCCTCTGATTGTCAACTTTTTTGGGCCCCATTCCCAACTTCCTTCGCCTTTGAGCTTGACGCTAATTTGAAGACAGAGGTGAATAGCCAAGAATGACCAGCAAAATTAATGACTTCAGTATCAGTGTGGCCACCGTCAATGGGTCCGGCTCGCAGTCCTCCAACCAAGTTCTTATTCGCTCGATTTTTAGAATGGGAATACCCGTTAGCGGGAAAAACTTGTTTCCATCAAATATTCAAGGTTTACCGACCTGGTTTACAATTCGCGTAAATGAAAACTCTTGGACGGCGCGACATACGCAAAATGACATTCTTGTTTGCATGAATGAAGGAACCTACCTTGAAGATGTAAAGTCCGCGGCGGCTCAGTCCATTATTATTCACCACGATCACATGAAAGTGGCGGAGATTCGAAAGGACGTCCGATCGATTTCCGTACCCTTTAAAGACCTTGTCGCCAAGGCTTGTCCAGAAGCCAAACTTCGTAAGCTTACCGTCAACATGATCTACGTTGGCATTGTTGCCGAACTTGTCGGAATTGAAGAATCCGCCATCGATGAAGCTCTCGATCAACAGTTTAGGGCGAAATCGAAAGTGATTACTTTAAATAAAGACGCCATCAATGCTGGACGAGAATTCATTCGGCAAACGCAACCCAATTTTAAGAGCCCATGCCAGGTCCAAAGACGCAATGAAACTAAAAATAAAATTTTAATTGAAGGAAACGCCGCCTCCGCTATTGGTGCCATATTTGCTGGCTGCCAATTATTTAGTTGGTATCCCATCACACCGTCATCCAGCGTGGCGGAATATTTTTCGCAATACGCGGACAAGTATCGTCTTGATAAGGATGGAAAAAAGACCTTCGCGGTTGTTCAGGCTGAAGATGAGCTCGCAGCTATCGGAATGGTACTGGGCGCGAGCTGGATGGGGATTCGAGCCATGACGGCAACTTCGGGCCCTGGAATTTCATTGATGGCCGAGTTCACAGGTTATGCTTATTTTACAGAAACTCCGGCCGTTGTTTTTGACATTCAGCGCGTTGGCCCCTCGACCGGCCTGCCCACTCGGACGAGTCAGGGAGATATATTGTTCGTTGCCAATCTAAGTCATGGTGATACAAAAATTGTTTGCCTTTATCCTGGAACCGTCGAGGAATGCTATAGCTTTGCCTATCAAGCTTTTGATTTGGCGGAGCAACTTCAATGGCCCATCTATTTGATGTCGGATTTAGATCTTGGAATGAATCTTTGGATGTCGGACCCACTAAAGTACATCGACAAACCTCTTCAACGAGGAAAGGTTCTACACGACAAAGATTTTGAAAGAATTGAAAAATTTGGTCGCTACCAAGACACGGACAATGATGGGATTTGCTATCGAACTTTGCCGGGGCTCAAAGATCGTAGAGGCGTGTTTTTCACTCGAGGAAGTGGCCACAACGAACAAGCTCAATATACAGAAAGTGGCGAAGCTTATGTCCGCATGATGAATCGGCTGAATAAAAAATGGGATTCAGCACGAGAATACCTCCCCAGCTCTGTATTGGAATATCAGTCAGGTTCAAGACTTGGTGTGATCGCTTACGGATCTTCACACGATGCCATGAGAGAAAGCGTTCATGAGTTAAAACAAAACGGCATTGACTTGGATTATTTGAGACTAAGAGCCTACCCTTTTGACTCCAAGCTGGAGGATTTTCTCAAAGATCACGACCAAATTTTCATCGTGGACCAGAATAGAGATGGTCAAATGCGAGCTTTGATTTCTCAAGATAGTAAATATGCGGCTCATATTTCTAAGCTGGAAAGCCTCTTATACTATGACGGTCTTCCCTTGGCAGCAAGCTCGATCACGCTGGATATCATTGAAAGAGTAAATAGATCCGTAGCGAAAGTTGGTTAGAACGATGAGTTATTTGAGGAGATATAAACATCATGTCAACACCTGAAACAAAATTGAATCCAATGCTTACGCCAAACAAAGCGGGATTCACAAAGAAAGATTATCAGGGTTCGGTTTCAACACTTTGTACGGGTTGCGGACACGATTCAATCACCATGCATGTTGTTTCAGCTTTTTATGATCTTGATATTCCGCCTCATCGAGTTGCAAAACTTTCCGGTATTGGTTGCTCGAGTAAGACTCCAGCTTACTTTCTTGCAGGCTCATTCGGGTTTAATGCGGTTCATGGAAGAATGCCTTCGGTGGCCACGGGAGCTCATCTTGCAAATACATCGATGACCAATATCGCTGTTAGTGGCGATGGTGATACGGCCAGCATTGGGCTTGGACAATTTGCGCATCTTATTCGAAGAAATGTGCCGATGCTCTATTTGATCGAAAATAACGGTGTATATGGACTAACGAAGGGGCAATTTTCGGCCACCGCGGACAAAGATTCATTGCAGAAGAAGGGGGATCGAAACAAATTTCAATCGATTGATCTCTGTATGATGGCGCTTACCTTGGGCGGTGATTTTGTGGGCCGCAGCTTTTCAGGCGATGCCAAACAACTGGTTCCACTAATTAAAGCGGGGCTTCTTCATCAAGGCACAGCGATATTGGATGTTGTCAGCCCGTGTATTACTTTTAATAATCATCAAGGTTCGACCAAGTCCTATACCTTTGTAAAAGAGCATGATGAATATTTGCACGAAGTTGGTTTTGTCCATGGCGCGGAGGAAATCAAGGTGGACTATGAAGAAGGGAGCCTAAAGATTATTGAACTTCACGATGGTTACAAACTAACGCTCAAGAAAATCGAACGAGATTATGATCCGACCAATCGGATTGCTGCCATTGATAGGCTTGAAAAATCAAGAGAAGCGGGTCAACTTCTAACAGGTTTATTCTACATCAATCCCGATAGCTTGAGCCTCAAAGATACACTCCAGCTTTGTGATACACCTCTAGTTGAAATAAGTGCGGAAGCCCTCAGACCCTCTGAATCGGCTTTGGCAGAAATCATGGATGAACTTCGGTGAGCGGACTTCCCTCTATCGCTCGAGTTCTTTGCATCCTTTCTCTGGTGAATTTTATCGCCAACAGTAGTTTGAGAGCGGAAGTCTTTGCAGATCGTATCGAAGCGATCCAAGTGGTGGGCAATGAAAAGACAAAAACTTCAGTTGTTGAAAGTTTAAGTCATCTGGAAATTGATGACGAAGTTACAGAAAAATTGTTAAATGATGCTAAAGATCGAATCAAAAGCTCGGGCCTCTTTGAAGAAGTAGAAGTGGAGCGTCTTCGATCCCCGAACGCAAGACGAGTTATCATTCGCCTTCGCGTAAAAGAGAAAACTTCTTGGTTTGTCGCGCCAAGCCTTCAATTTTCAACCAATGCCCTGACCGGAGGCTTTGTATTTGGCGAGAGTAATTTGCTTGGCCACAACAAAAAGGCTCTCGTGTTCGCAGATTATGGACCATCCGCGCGTCGATTTGTTTTGGCTTACCGCGATCCTGCCGTCTGGGAGTCCGATTTGACTTTAACGGTCGATAGCATTTTTCGATGGGACCGAATGATTGAGTATCAGGATCGTACGGAGGTGCGACGCGTTCGACTTTTGGACTACGGAGCCACCATTCTCCCAGGCTACCGCTGGAGCCAAAAATTCGTTAGTTCCGTGGGCGCCTACTATCGAAACGTCGACGAAAAACTAAAAAGCGAATCTCAGGCTTTAAATCGCGTTAGCCTTCGAAAAGGTTATGACGTCGCCATCGTCGTGAAGTTTGAATATGACGACACCACAAACTATGATGGTTTATTCCATGGAGCGCGGACCAGCCTAGAATCAACTCTTTCGGATAATCGCTTTTTTAGCGACTTTGATTACAATAAAGAAGAAATTCGATTCTCAAGCGGGCTTGTCTTTATGAATCGAGAATATAATTGGCAAAACCATATGTCGATCCAGCTTGGTCAAAACCTACCCTACTACCGCGAGTACACTTCGGGTGGGAATAATTTGCGTGGTTATATTGATCGCCAGTTTCGGGGTGATACCAAATACAGCCTATCGGAAGAATTCTACTACCCCATTCATAACTTCAATCGCATTATCGTCCGCGGCGTTTTGTTTTATGATACGAACGTCATTTACTTTAAGGATGCTCAATTTTCGCGCGATGCTTGGAAGAATGGCATGGGAGGAGGCTTACGATTCTATCTGAAAGGTATCGTCATTCCGTTGATCGGCTTTGATGCCGCGTGGGGCGCCGAAGACCACACCTATGCCACTTATTTGAGTGTAGGGGCAACCTTCTGATGCTCATACTCCACTGATGTCGAGAATTGGGTTACTCGAGGGTTCTTTCTAGAAAAAGTTGGGATGTAATGCGTTAAATTGAAGGATTGAGCCCCCACCCACTCGTTTGGTGGAATTGATTTGTAGAAAT
>PCXB01000030.1 GCA_002787535.1 Deltaproteobacteria bacterium CG11_big_fil_rev_8_21_14_0_20_45_16 | reverse complement strand
CCTGACCCCGCTTGCCTACGCTCGAAAAAAACGAACCAAACTTGCTGCTTAGACAAGGACCTGCCCTATGCCACAGTTACAATTGACCTTGTACTGGTCGCTAATATGGTGAGCTTGCTTTACTCGGTATTAAACCTGGTGTTTTGATATATTGGATGTTTCAGTGGCCTGACCATGGCTGTGACCATCTGTTCACTTTCAGGTAGCTCTTCTTGATAAACAATCATGTCAGCTGCCACGTAACTCTTATAAAGCCGTAAAAAATTTGTCGATCGATCGAAGGATGCACTCAATGTCCGGAACACTTTAGTCCGAAGCTCTCACGCGACATTAAAATCAGCTTTTCGACAACCACCGTCGAGAGATCATTAAGTATAAGGCTTCCTCAAGAGAGGTGCCTGCCTCCTTCGATAAGAAGTGGGTCACGAATTCATTCAAGTGTATTCCTTGAGCAGTTCTCTCTAAAAATGGAAGAAGTTCTTTTTCTACGAGATCGATTCGCCGCTGTCCGTCCGATTTAAAAAGAAGAAGAGCTTGGTTTTCGAAGCAAATTTCCGTTTGTATCTCTTGTTCTTTTTCACATGAAGAGCGCAAGCTTTGAAAGATAGGAAAAACATTCGTCTCCAGGTGAAGAAGTTTCATAGATGATCTAAGTTTCAAAACGATTTTTTCAGGGTTCATACGGAGTAAATTTTGAAGATCGGCAACTCCTAGAATTTCGTCTTCGACCTCGTGATCAAGTTGGTGCCAAGTCCATTCGAGTTGCGTGAAATCTTTTAAAAAAACGGATAGTTCTGAGTTCTCTTTGTCAAAAAGATACCAAAATCCTTCACCATAACGATTTAAATCATTCTGAAACGAAGTGTATTCATAGATAAAACGCAAAGCATATTCCTTGAAAACATCTTCTCCAAGAAAGCGTCTTGTTAACGGGTAAGCTTCTTTTAGCGCTTCGACCAACGAGACTCTTAAATTATTTCTATAAATCTGAAGTCCTAAAATTGGACTTACAGGTCCATCGTCCTTCAAGCCCTGGATTAATCGTGAAGACTGCTCATTCGAAGGCCGGCGAGAGTAGAGAAAGGAACTCAGCTCAGATTGAGAATCGTTGAGATCAGTCATGATCGATTTCCATCCTAGCCTTTATCAGTTTAATCTCGTCCAGTAAGTTTTCAAAATTGGGAAGATTATTATCCCGCTCAAGACAAGTGGGCAGGGAGCCTAACATTTCTAAGGCTTTTTCATAAAGGTTCCACACGACTGGGGCCACAGAATGTCCGTGCGTATCAATCAGAACTTCGTTTTGCTTTTCAAATCCGGCGAGATGCATTTGTCGAACGCGATTTCTTGGAATGTGATTTAAATAATCTTCAGGCTTGAATCCATGGTTCACCGAATTGACATAGATATTGTTAATATCTAAAAGCAAGAGAGCTCCCGACCGCACACTGACTTCTTTGAAAAAATCCCATTCATTCATTTCTGTTTCTTTAAATCTGATATAAGAGGAAATGTTTTCGATAAGAATCTCTTGGCCAAGAAAATCTTGTATGGTTTTAATTCGATCCGTAACATGAGAAATTATTTTGCTGGTATAAGGAAGCGGCAGAAGGTCGTGATGAAAATGGCCGTTGATTTCCGTCCAACACAAATGATCTGAAATCCATTCGGGCTTAAATGCCTCACTAAAAACCTTGACTTGTTTGAGGTAGGATTTGTCAACGGGCGACGCTGAACCTAAATTCATCCCAACACAATGAAAGACGATAGGATAATCTGATCGAATTTGTTCCAAATCTCTGAGCTGGCGAGGTGATCGATTTAGAAAATTATCCGCCAGAATCTCAAACCACGGGACAGGTGGCGACTTCTCAATCACTTGTGAAAAATGACACTCCCGAAGGCTTAGACCAGCTCCTGAAATAGGCGAAGGCTTTTGCTCCAAAGGGCCTTCGGGAGGGTTTCTTGCAAAAGCACTACCGCCTAAATACATCAGTGAGTCCCAACTTAAAGCTTCTTGACCTTGAGAACCTTACCGCCAATTTTGTCACAAACGCCTGCTGGTGTATAAACCCATTCCTCCGGAAGATTGTCTTGCGGAGCTTGTCCCGAACAATCGTGAAAAGCCTTTCCTTTCGTCACAAAGTCTTTCGTCCCGCAATCGTTCTTTCCTTTCTTCGCGACTCCGCCGCATTTTTCAATTTCAGAAAGCCCCTTAGCCCAATCGGGGGCCGCGTAGACGGCGGAACTCGATGCCATCGTTCCTAAGGCAATCACACCTGTGAGGACTTCTTTGGCAATTCTTGATTTTGGTTTCATATATATTTTCCTTTCCTCGACGTTAGTCTTTATTCAATGATATTACTTCACTGATCTGTTGTTCAAAAATTTTAGCATCATTGGTCGGCAGTTCACAAATCCCCTTTTCACAGACATAAGCCGTTGGCTTTCCTTGAACGGGTTTTTTACCCTTAACCAGAGGAACAATTTTTCCATGCTTTGAAAGGAGCTCTCCATCTTCCAAAACTGCTAAAACTCGATTTGGGAGATATTGATTTCGAAAAACCGTCAAAAGAGATTCTGTTTGAAGAGATTGACCTTTTGGCCTCACAATGATGATTTCTTTTGCTTGGTCCAAATAAAAATCCACGGCCAGAAGCATTTCCGAAAGGGCTGCGGGACGTTTTTCTAGGATAGTTGCGAATGGTTTGAAGCCTTTTTCCAATCGAACTCGATAGGAATCGTCAGTCGTAAGCTCATGAAGCCGCGCTAAATTTAAAAGAGCCATTGAGTTCCCAGAAGGTTCCGCAACATCATAAGATGGTTTTTCTCGAGCCAGAAGATCTTCGTGATCGTGACTCGTCATAAAAAAGCCCCCGTTTTCTTTATCTTCGTAGAATGTCTGCAAGGTCTTATCGAGTTCAACCGCCGTTTGAAGCCAGGAAAGTTCGCTGGTAGCTTCATAGAGGTCGAGAAGAGCGGCGATCATAAAAGCATAATCATCCAGATAAGCATTCAATCCTGCATGACCATCTTTCGCACGTCTTAAAAGACGTCCATCCTTATATAAATTTTTCAATATAAAATGCCCAGACTTCTTGGCCGCTTCTATATATTTTTTTTCGTTCAGGATAAGACCCGCTTTAGCAAGAGCCGAAATCATTAGCCCGTTCCAAGAAGTGAGAATTTTTTCGTCCCGAATGGGGGCTGGTCTTTGATTTCTTTCTTTATAAAGTTGCTCTCGGGCCTCGTCTAGTTTATTCCGAGCATCGATTTCTGACAGATCTAACTTTTTTGCAACATTTTTCAGGGGTTTTGAAATATGAAGAATCGTTCGCCCTTCAAAATTTCCAGCCTCGGTGACATTGTAATACTCTTTGATAAGCTTGGCGCTAATGTCATCAAGTACTTTATCGATTTCTTTGGGCTTCCAGGTAAAAAAGTAACCCTCTTCTCGATGGCCTCCAGGCGTGAGGCTATCGGCATCAGTCGCCGAATAAAAGGCGCCTTCGGAAGAAGTCATATCGAGCTTCACATACTTTAAGATTTCCTCGACGATACGTTTAAACTGAGGATCCTTTGTCACTTGATAAGCTTCGAGATAAGTCAGGACCAAAAGGGCATTGTCATAAAGCATCTTTTCAAAATGTGGAACAAGCCAGCGCTCGTCGGTCGAATAGCGATGAAAGCCTCCACCAACTTGATCATACATTCCGCCCCCGCCCATTTTTTGAAGGCTAAAAGTGGCTGCGTGCAGTGCTCTCTCGTTTCCCGTTCGATGATAATAGCGAAGAAGAAAACGAGCCGGAAGAGAGCTCGGAAATTTCGGTGCTCCAGAAACACCCCCATATTTCTCATCAAACCGACCCTGATAATAATCGAAGGCGCGATGAAGAATTTCTGGTGTGGGAAGTGCGCCCCCCTCGAGAGGTTTAAGCATTTTTCCAATGGCTTCAGTGAGGGCTTCACTCGACTCAACAACTTTTGTCGGCTGTTCATCGTAAGCTTCTTTGAGTTTTCGAAGTAAAGTCAGGAAACCAACTCTGGCACCTCGATTCCCGTCGCGAGCCGGAAAGTAAGTGCCGCCATAGTAGGGCTTTCGCTCCGGAGTAAGCCACACGGTCATGGGCCATCCACCGCCACCGGTTAGCGCTCGAACCGCACTCATGTAGATAGCATCGACATCTGGTCGTTCTTCGCGATCGACTTTGATGGCAATATAATTCTCATTCATAACTTTCGCGATTTCTTCATCCTCGAAGGATTCTTCTTCCATCACATGACACCAATGGCAGGTCGAATAGCCGACACTTAGGAGGACAGGGCGATTAAATTTTCTAGCCATTTCAAATGCCTCGTCACCCCAAGGATACCAGTTTACTGGGTTGTGAGCGTGTTGAAGAAGGTAAGGACTTGATTCTAAAAACAAGCGGTTCGTATATTTTGCTTTCCCCTTGCTATCAAAATGTTTGGTTCTTGGTTGATAATCCGACCCCTTTTCTTTTCGTTTCAACTTAAATTGTTCGAGAAGTTCTTCACTAAAATAGCCGATCCCTGGAAGAGAGCCTTTTGCGGATGATGAGCTGGGTTGAGGTTCACTACGATTAAATTCGGAAACATTCTTTCTGTTCATACTCAAGCCCCAGACGACTCCGATCAGAGCAATCACCGCGATAGTGATTGAAATGACTTTTTTCTTTTGAATAAATTTTTTAAGATGATGCACTGATCCCCCTCAAGTTGATTTAAATTTCTTCTCCAGCAATACCGAACAAAAGTCCCTTTTCCTTCCATATTTTAATAGCCACTCCCCGTTCATACATTTTAATTGGGCCATCGAGTGGAACACCGGCCGGATAGGCAAGCTGGTAGACCGTATAATATTTCTGGGACTCTTTATTTCGATAGCGGAGCTGGGCCGCTAACCGTCCTTGAAGTGAGCAATAGCGACCGCCAACAAGTTCCCATTTGTCGGAAGACAACTCCTGAGATTGAATCAGTGAAAAATCGAGCTGCGAGAGATACTCTTTCACTTTCTCAAAAGAGGGGCTTTCGACTTCCATTTCCATGTCTTTATGGTGATGGTAGGCTAGCTCTTCACGAACTTTGGCCCAGTGAAACGAAGATGTCGAATCAGAAGACTGAATAAGCCAGGCGACCCCTGCAATGGCCAGGAAAGCTAAGATAAATACGGCACCAAAAACTCCTCTTCGTTTTCGATGGTGTTCGCTTGTCTGAATTTGAGACAATTGATTCAATTGCTGAGAATTTAACTGAAACTGCCCATAGTGTTTTTGAATGAGTTCTTTTAATGGACGTTTCATGAGTTTGAGCCCTTCTTGGTATTCTTGAGGCGATCTTTGATTTTAGAACGAACGCGAAAAAGTTTCGCAAGAATTGTTCCTTTGGGCTTATCTGAAAAATCGGCGATTTCCTGAACGGTGTAACCTTCAACAGCCCACAAAAAGAGTATTTCTCTTTCTTCTAGAGTGATAAAACTTAAAATCCTTTTGACCTCCTCCTTGGTGACCAGAATATCTTCCAAAGAACTACCACCGATTTGGGGAATGAGAGTTTCTTCGTCAAATGCTACCGTCTCAGCATCCTTTTCTTTTCTTAGATCATCTACAAACTGAGATTTGATCATTCTCATAAAGTAAGCGCGAGGATGAGAAACCCGCTCGTGAAAACGACCCCGCACCCATTTTTCAAGCGTCGTTTGTAAAAGATCATAAGCCAGATCCTTATTTCTTACGAGCACGACGCAATATCGATAAAAAGATTCAAGTTCAGTTTTGGAGAATATCACACTTGCCCAGGCTCCTATTTTCTTTTCAGATCTATAGGTTAAGACGAATATTCCGAAGACTTGATTGCAAGAAAGCTCATCTTTTTGAAATTGAGAGGTTTTTGCCAATGGAAGATCCCCCTCATTTATGTTAGGCAGCTCTTATGAGGCCTCTAATCAAAGCGCTGGCAATTTCAATTTTTATGTCAGCGGGAATAATGGCGGCCGCGCTGTGGTTTTTGACAAAAGAGCCCTCGATGGGTGGAAATTTTTCTCTCAATCATCGGGGCGATTCGTGGGTTCTTTCGGATCATGCCAAGCTGCTTAATCTTTTGTATGTTGGTTTTGTCAAATGTCCGGATGTCTGCCCCCTTAGTTTAAGTGTCGTCGGTCAAGCTTTTCGTCAGCTTACACCCGAAGAATTAGATCGAACTCAACTTCTATTTTTGAGTGTGGATTACGAACATGACACTCCTGAATCTGTGGCGAATTATGCGAGTCAGTTTTATAAAGACTTTATTGGTCTTACGGGTTCAAAAATTCAAATTGATAACGCCGTTCATTTATTTGGAGCAAGTTATATGATTGAGCCGTATCCTGATACTTACCTTGGGTACTCCATTGCTCACACAGATCGACTATTTTTTCTCAATTCAAACGGCGTGCTGGTGGATACACTTCCTACCCCCCGTACAGCCGAAAAGATTTTGGAAAAAGTAAGGAGTCATTTATGAAGAACTTTTATTTAATTTTATTATGTACATTTTTATTGGGTCTTTCCAGCAACTCCGAAGGGGCAGCGGACAAGGCGCCCAACCTTAAAATTGAAAACGCTTACATTTTTAAACCGATTGAAGGATCGAATACCACGGCGGGCTATGGAAGGCTGATAAATTTATCGGATGAGGCGGTTGAGCTTAAGATTGTCAGTGCCGAAGTTTTTAAAGCTGTTGAGCTGCATAAAACCTTCGAAAAGGAAGGTCGAATGTCGATGGAAGAGGTTGAAAGCCTTAACATACCTGCCAAAGGGTCTGTGGAGCTTAAGCCTGGGGGCGCACATATTATGTTGTTTGATGCCAATCGGGATTTGAAAGAGGGAGAGAGTGTTTGGGTTCGATTTGAGGCTGGAACAAGTCAGATGAATACAGCATTTAAGATTGTTTCACGGGGGACCCAAAACTGATTACTACGGTTTGCGACTTTACTATAAGAATAACTCTTATTGTTAGTGAAAGTTTATTTGCTTCTGAAAAAGTCTAAGCGACTTTCCTCTTAGACTGGGCAGACGGGATTGTAAAGAAAAAAGTGGCTCCCCGTCCAGGCTTGGATTCCACTCTTATTTTTCCACCATGATGACGTTCAATAATTTTCTTCACAGTCGCTAAACCCAATCCTTGGCCCTCTACACCAGGCTTCACTTCCAAGCGCTTAAAGATCATGAAGACTCGATGGAGCTGGCTTTCTTCGATGCCGATCCCATTATCTTTAACAGTAAACAAGCATGACTCATTTTGAATTTTACAATCAATCCATACTTCTGGCGTCTGATTCGGTTTTGAATATTTAAGCGCATTTTCGATCAGGTTTTGAAAGACGACGCCTAATTGCACCCGATCTCCCAACAGATATATGGGCAATTCGCTGACATGAATCTTGGCTCCCGTTTCCAAAATGGCCGCTTTTAGGTCAACCATTACATCCTGCATCAGAGGGCCCATTTCAATGGATGTGAATTCCCTGTCGTGGCGAGTGGATATTGAGTATCTTAGCAAGCCGTCGATGAGCGCATTCATACGCTTTGTACTTTCCAACATAAAATGAATATACCCATTCGCTTCCTGATCCAGCTTGTTTAGATAGTTTTCCTTTAGAAGTTGAGAAAAACCACTTATTCCTCGTAAAGGTGTTTTTAAATCGTGAGCGATCACATTGGCGAATTCTGCTAAATCAGCATTAGAAGTCTCAAGTTCTTGCCCACGTCTCTGCAATTCATCATTGACCTTTTCCAAATGTTTTTTATTTTTTTTGAGGGCTAACTGAGTCTCTTTTAAAACCGTAATGTCTTGAGACGTCCCGATGATGCGATAAATCTTGGAGTCGCCGTTTTTAACAGGTAACGCATGAGCTCGGATCCATCGAATGGAGCCGTCATTTTTTAGGAGGCGATATTCAACATCATAGGTTCCTTTGATTGCTTTTTGTTTCTCATGCCAATCTTGGCGGATCTTTTTCTGATCTTCTGGATGAACTTTCTCTAAAAACTGAAGAGGGTTCTGATAAGCTGTTTCTATCGGGAGCTCAAAGAGCCTTTCAAAAGCCTTATTGACGTATAAGACTTTCTGGGTTTCCGCATCACGAACCCAAAAAAGTTCGTCAATATTATCCGCAAGCTCCTCAAAGCGCTGCTGTTGATCTCGAAGTTCTTTTAAATTGTACTTTAGTTGTTCCTGAGTACTAAGCAGCTCATCCGTCATAGTATTAAACGACGACGCAAGGTCTCCTAAAATTCCTCGATGACTCTCATCCGCTCGTTCAGAGAGATCTCCTTGCTTGATTTTCATGGCGGTGTTTGAAAGCTTATTTAAGGGACGAGTAATAGCGCTAAAAACCCAATAGCTCAGGGCCACCACAAAAATAAAAATCAATCCGCCAAATAGTATGAATTGTCTGGCCAAAGTCGTCACTGGTGCAAAGGCTTCAGCTTCGTCCATTTTGACGGCAATACCCCAATCGATCCCACTCAGATAACGATTCACACAGAGAACCTTGTGGCCTCGATAATCTTTTATTCCTAGTGGGCAGGGACTTTCGATTTGATCAAGAGCCCTTAAAATGGGGGCTCCATCCCCCATACTCTTCGTGACTAGTCGAATTAAACCAGTGTTCGGATCGAAACGAAGGGGGGTTAGAAAATGGGCGCTTCCCTTACGGTCTCGCTCCGCTAAGATGATCTCTCCCGTTTTTCCAAGACCCGTATAATCGGCCGTGGGCTTCAAAAGAACATCGCTTCGAAAGACAACTCGGATTTCTCCCTCAAGCCCATTTTTGCCATTTAGCGGGCCTTTAAAATGCAAAAACAAACGATGGTCTTTCCCATGCGAGCTGCCGAGCAACTCAATAAGACCTCGAGCTTTTGTTTCCTTCTGTTGGATAATCTCCATTTTCTCTGGTGAGCCCGAGGCTGTTTGCTCTACTTTGGTCAAAAGATTTCTCTGCTTATCCAGAACAATCACGCAATCTAAGTCCGGCATCCCTTGTAAATACGAACGCACAAGGGTTTCGATTTCTTCTTTTTTTATGACATTCTTTTCCAATCTAAGATTGATGGCTTCGACCAGAATGGAAGCCCCTTCAAAGTATCGATCAAGTATTTCTTCGACTCTCGATTTTTGAATCGAAGCCACTGATTCCAGATGATTCGTCACAGCGTTCTTAATGACTTCCGAAGACGTCTTAAACGAGAGCCAACCGCTGATAAGAAGCGTGGCCCAAAAAATAAGGAGACTACTTCCGAAAAGCTGGATCAGAAGGGGAGCTTTTCGAAGGCGTTCAAGCATACAATTCAACCCCTGGATTCCGAGTCAAACTTGTCATGGCCATATGTTTAAAGGATTTTAAATATTTTCGTTGAGAAGAAATCTTTCCTAAGACATTGATTCCATTGCACAAGCTAAAAACGTAGCGAGCGGTCTTTTCGGGCGATAGAGAATCTAAAATTTCCCCAGAATTCTTGGCTCTCTTAAGAGACTGAGTCAAACGGTTTTCGACAAGACGGTGAGCGTTTTTCACCATCTCTTCCACTTCATTATCAATAAGCCCCATCTCAAGACTGGTATTGGTAATGAGACAACCGCAATTTTTCTCATTCCTTTGAAAGGGCGCAATCCAGGAATCAATAAATTCTTCAATGCCTTTAAGCGCCGATGTGGGATGTTGAAGTTTTTCGAGTCGAGGCAAAAGAATCGTTTGCTTGTAATGCTCCAAAGCCTTGACGAAAAGATTTTGCTTGCTCTCAAAAGCAGCATAAAAACTGCCTCGCGGAATACCCATCACCTTCAGCAATTGAACCATCGAAGTCCTTTCGTAGCCCTGTTTCCAGAAAAGCTCCACAGCCTTTCTCAAGGCACGATCATAATCAAATTTACGCGGTCGAGACGTAGTCAGTCACCTTTCGGGAAGCAAAAAGCCTTATTAACAGGCCTCAAGCGACCCTTTCCACTATTGTTGTTCGCAATACTCAATGAGAGGAGTCACTCGATGTACATCCTTCTCAATAAATCGAAAATGACGAACCCATACCGAGAGGCCATTGACCACAGCCATAGACTTTCCCAAATGTCTCGCTCTTATTTGAATCCAATAAGGTTCCTGGTCCATTTTCTCAAACAAAAAATCAACGATAAACATTTTTGTTTTATCGCTGAGAGTCATTTGCCTCGAATAACATTCTTCTGAGGGCGTCGACACGCTACAACCCCCCAAACTTAGGTTGATCAACTGCTGCGGACGTGGCAACTCATCGACGAAGCCCAATAAGCTTTCCGAGTTGTTCAGCTTATAACGTGGATGCAGCCGGCCATCGCTCATGAAAAAACGCCAAGACCAAAATTTTCGCTGAAGATCATTCTTTTTTTCAATTTCCTCATCGGTAGCGGGCGCGAAGCAAAGTCTTCGACCGTTGTTTCTTAAAAAGTCATTAACCCTCTGTGCTTTGGAGCCTTCCGACAAGTCTTTAAAATTACCTGCATTGACGGAACCTTGCGAATCACCCTTTTGCAAGGCCGAATAGAGCGAGTGGACGACACCATCCTCATTAAAAGAACCTTTCACAATATAATCTTTTACTCCCCACTGAAACGCTCTTCGTTTCAATTCTCCATCGTTATGAGAAGTTAAAATAACGATAGGAACCGTTGCCGGCAGGTCCCTCAAAGCTCGCTGAATTGTTTCCATTCCACTACAATCGGGTAGATCCAGATCAAGTACGATGACATCAAAAGATTTCGAGGCGCTTAATTCAATCGCCTCCCGAAGGGTTTTTGAAACGACAACCTTGAATTGATGATCTCGTTTTTGTGCCCTCTCTAATAATTTTCGAAACAATAAAGCGTCCATGGGTTGATCTTCCACAAGCAACAAGGCTATTGGAGACTTTGGTGTTTTAAGGGGACGATGATTTAGAGGTTGATCTGTGGGCTGGCTCTTGAGTGCTTTCTCATTTGGACTTTTCATCATACACCTCACTTTGCAGTCTTTCCTTTTTTCAGAAGAATCAATCAGAGTTATTAATTTTCAAGGCGGTAATGGTTCTGCGTCTAGATAAGTCATTATTGACCGATCGGTCAAGAAATAACGCAAAGCATCAAAATAAAATGGGCGTATTCGAAAGCATTCCCACTACTGCTCCGATGTCAACGCGACAGGCCCTAAAAGTATCTCTTTTCGCATCTTGTCAATCGCCTCAGTGGTTCTCCCACTCAATAGGGCAAACTCCTGATACGATGAAAAAGCTGGGTCAATATCATCTAATTTCATATGACTTCAGAACATAAACTATTTGAACGAGGCTACTGTATGAAGAACTGGTATGACTCTCATCTTTATAGTTTAGGCCTTACCCACGCCCGCCGCGACCAATTTTTCTTTCGTGATTGCACCCACTCGGCAACAATCCAGCAACTTTCCATCCACAACAACGGCAGGGAGCCTTTCAATCCCATAGGCCTTAGCCTTCTGTCGACATTCGTTTGTGGCACATCCTTGGTTAAGTAAGATCGTAGACTGTCTCACCTCACAGGACTCACAGGCCTGGTCTTTGACCAATTGGACTGCGGGCTCACAAGTTTGGCATCCAGCCGTAAAAACTTCTACTTTTCTTCTTTTGTTCGTCATGATTTATCCTCCTAGACCCAGTCTAGGCCCTCTACCTAGGTAGAGACTCAAGGGGGAAAATGTTTTTTTAAATCTAATGATTTCAAATGATTATAAAAATTATCGATTATTCCCGAAAAGGTATTGAGTCTTTAGTATACTACAGGGTGTATTCTAGGGGGAGTGACCTGACTACCGCACTTTAAGATTATAGAGATCGGATCCTCTCCAAAATGCGATCAGCCTTTTTCTTTTTCTCTGATCCAGTCATTTGTCCATGAACAACTTCTTCAAACTCATTCTGTTTTAGAAGAGACTTAAACTGTTTAATAAGAAAAGCTTTTACGACAGGCTCGGATTTTTGAATGTCTTCAAGGGCATCTGGATATCCGTCCAAAAGAAGAAGAATATCTTCGAGGTCCGTGCTAAATCGTAAGTTTTCCTTTCCACGATCGTTATAAGCTTCAAATTTTGTTGCAAGAAGATAGGCAACTGAGAAAACAGGGATTTCAATCCCATCACTAAGTTTTCGAAAACTTAAAGCTTGAAAGCCTTCCGTAAACCATTTGCTGGGCATGCCGGAAATCTTTTCGTCTGCGGGCATGATGTCGACGACGATTCCTTGATAGTTCCAACGACAGCGCGGACCTTTAGGCTCATTTTTAAATCCGGCTTTGCGAAGTTTATCTTCTAGTTTGTAATAGTCGGGCAGAGTTCCAATATCGACAACGCAGTCGATATCGTCGGTGGGGCGGCTTTCAGTAATGCCAACGCTTGATAGGTAAATTGCAACTGTTGCTCCTCCAACAAAAGCGTGATCAATTCCTAGTTCTTTTAAGCTGGTTGAAATACGAATGAGATCTTGAATGCTATTAGGTTTGCTCATGCAAACAGTCTCTTCTTAATTTCTTCACGGGCCATTGTTCTTTCTCGCGCTCGGCCCACCCGTAGAGCGTCGACCATCGCTAAAAGTTCATAGAGTTTTGGATCTTCTTTAGCAGCCTCCGGCGCAGAGGAATAGATAGGTTGAATCGTTTGGCCGGTTACTTTTCCATCGGCATCGGGCCAGACGTATTTGTCGTTATCTCCAGAAACAATTTTTTTATTGAGAGGAGGGGCCGAATGAGAAGTCGGTATTCCTCGATCAATGGGGCCAGGTTTCGCCGGAAAAACAAAGGGGAGTCCATAAATAAGAAAATCTGTGAAATTGAGTTTCATCACTTTATTTGATTCAGGAATTAAAAGTCTTGCTTCAGCCGCTCGCTTTAGGCCAGCGCTGATTTCTGACTGGCTCATATGAAGCTGACGGGAGAGTTGAAGCTGGTTTAACTTGTGAGCATCTCGAGAACTTGCGAGTTTCAGCAATAGAAGAACATCCTGAGGTTTGATGCCAGACCGATTTTGCATGACTTGAGTATAACATAATATCGCATATTTCATATCGCAATATGAAATAGTAATTAAACTTCAATAAGTTAAGGTGCTGTTATGAGGTCATTTTAAGCGGCATCATTAATGATTTTTGCAATTTCTTCTATCGAAACGGGTTTAAAATCCCAAACGTCGACGCCCACATTAATCATTCGTCCGTTAACTTTCCATTTTTCATGAATATGACCATGGAGGAGCCAGCGACCTTCTTTGGTTGGTCGGTAGGCGCGGTGCTTGGGAGTGGGGCGTCCTGCTTCTTCCGCTGCGTCAAATGCGTAGGGCATATGGTGGAGAAGAACGTTGTGTCCTTCGATTTCCATATCTCTCTCTCAAAACATATCGAGCCGGCAACAGTTTTAAAATCGCCTCAAAAGAAGAGGCCGGTATATGGTGGCATTCGTCAATGATGATCTGAGAATACATTTTCCGATCTCAGCAAGATTGGAGTGCGGGCGTAAAACTGGAAGCCGAGTGGCTTAGTTTAACGTCTATCCCCACCGCGATTAAAAACCATCCGCTCTCTCAACTCTCGTCTTTGAGCCTCGCGAGCTTTCTGAATTTCTTTCGCTCTTTCGGCCATCAACTGGTCGTGCAAACTCTCCACCATGGTTCGAAGCTCGGTCTTTGTAAGTGTCACCGTCTCTTGGTCTTTTTCTGTGGCATATACTGAACCTGAAAACAGAGATCCTAATAAAACAGCGGTTGTGACAAGTATTCTCATAACTCTTCTCCCTTTCGTTATCATGAAGATAACTTTTAGTTTCTACTCATCTAGTACTACGAAGCTGCCTCATATTTGTGACAAAGCTGATGAAACTTTTTTAAAAAGAATCGAAAGCAAGCTTGCGATTGAAAGCACTCCAATGAAACTTCCCAGAAGCCAAAGCAAAAAATAGCTTCTTAAGTGCGGGTCAGAAATTTGGAGAATAACAATTGGCAGTTGAGCAAGGATGGCAAGACCTGCAATTTTAAACAAAACAGGAGAACGACTGCCTTTGGTAGCGCGTCGCATTAAGACTAAGGCAGCTAAAGTCGCCAGTGCTGAAAAACTTAAGCCACAAAAAAACATACACGCTGCCATTCCTCCCCACGTCATAAAGGCCGTTTGAAGGGGTTCGAAGATCGCGATTGAAAAGTACGGAGAAGGTTCAATCATGGCCAAATGCGGACAGATAAGAAGTTGAATAGCGCTGATGAGCAAAAACAGGGTCAGAAGCTTTGCATACATCCAGGATGTCCAGAAACCCGGGACTTCAATTCGGGGCTGAGGCTTCCAATAAGAAACCGCAGCAAAGATAGCGATCCCCAACCAAACAACTAGCGCGACGAGCCAAAAAAGATTCAACTCTCCGCGAAATGAAAACCAAAGAAGTCCCACGACCGGAATACTCACTGCTGACAAGAACTTCGCGACCTTGATCGTTCGCGTAAGGCCACTTTCTTTTTCTTCCTGAAGAGCCAGTAAGATCGAGTCTTTCACGTTTGTGCTTGAATCTTTCAAGTCAACGACTCCTTCAGTCGGTCTGTTATAAATTTTCGAGAGCGACTCAGCTGCTGTCGTACCGTGGCATCTTTCAAATCTAAAATATCGCGGATTTCTTTTGAACTAAAGCCTTCCCAGTCGCTTAGAATTACAATTTCTCTTTGAGCCTCGGGTAATAATTGAAGCGCTCGAGAGACCTGCTCGAAGTCTTCTCGGCTTATCATGCTTTGCTCTGCGCTCATCTCTTCTGTTTCGAATCTCTGGTTCTCATCGAATGCATCATGTTTTGATTTTATATGAGGCGACCGAAGATGATCGCGAAGGTTGTTGAGAGCAATCGTATAGAGCCAAGTCGAAAACTTTTTGGAGCTGTCAAACTTTTTCCTATAAATAAACTCGGCAACAGTTTGGTTGTTGGAAAGTATTACTCTGAAGAAAAACACCCGATTAGTCGAAGATTGCATCAAATGTATCAACCTGTTGTAGGTTATTTTTTAAAGCGCCCATTTTTTACTTTTGCCCTTGCAGGTCTTGCGATGCTCTCGACCATCCCGGCCCATCAGTTTTTAGGTAAAGAATTTATGCCTCCTTTGCGGGAGGGTAGTCTTCTTTATATGCCAACGGCTCTGCCTGGCATGTCGGTTCCAGAAGCCAGTCGACTACTGCAAAAGCAAGATGAGATCTTAAAAAGCTTTGATGAGGTGGAAAGCGTTTTTGGAAAAGCAGGAAGAGCCAATACTTCAACAGATGTCGCTCCCCTATCGATGGTAGAAACCACGGTCGTTCTAAAGCCCCACCGTGAATGGCAAGAGAAAGAGCGCTGGTATTCATTCTTGCCCGATTTTCTACAACCATTTTTTCGACCTATTTGGCCAGATCGTATTTCTGAAGAAGAGCCGGGCTCGTGGGTAAAGACATCGATTGTATTGCTCTCTGTTCCATTTTCTCTGGTGGGCGCTTTTTGGTTTTTATGGATACTCGATTACAACGTTTCCATAGCCACTTGGGTGGGGATGATCGCCCTTATGGGATTAAGTGCTGAGACCGGTATTTTTATGCTGATGTATCTGGATCTGGCCGTTAATGATCGAAAATCAAAGGGTCAGATGACATCGGTTTCAGATTTGTATTCGGCGGTCATTGAAGGCTCGGTGAATCGAATACGTCCCAAAACAATGATAGTGATGACCGCCTTTTTAGGTTTACTTCCGATCATGTGGTCGACGGGGCTTGGTGCAGATGTCGCGAAGCGCGTTGCGGCCCCGATGATTGGCGGTTTATTCACTTCTTTCTTGCTTATTTTATTGGTGTATCCCGTGATTTACTACGAGTGGAAAAAACAAGAGTATAAAATGGGTGCACGTGGTTTCTAAATAAAAGCCTTTCTAGGCTCACTTATCAAGCTGCGTTAAAAGAGCGATCAGAAATATCTTGAGGCTTTCAAAGGGCTTAGTTCCTGGCTCTTGTATTTTACTCCTAGCTCGACTATAAGAAAGCAGAAAAGTTTATATATAAACTTTTCTTGAGTTTCAAGAACGACTCGTAATAGTCTTTTAGGGAGATCAAAATGATGAGGTGCTTTAAACGAAATACGGGATTCCAGCTATTGTTGTACATGGGAGTGTTTCTAGCTTTTTCTGGCTGTCGTGAAAGTGTTTATTCCACAAAAGAATCGGCCTCAAGCGTCGGGAGGTCCGGAGAAGAAAAGCCGGCCGTTTCACAGCCGGTTGCATCCGATACGGCGGTAGAAGAAGAGTTTTCAGCATTTGACTTTGGGGTAGCGCATGCAGCACTGCAATCTGTTTTTAATGCAATCGTAATCGAAAAGGAGGGCTATAGCTTAGTTAACTATCGTTACCTAATAAGTGATGAGACAGTGGCGGGTGGTTTTGCTGAGTATCTAGATTATCTCAGGAAGATTGATATCAGCTTGTTTTTGGAAAATTCAGGGCAGGATTTGCATCGGAGAGATTTTCGTAAAGCTTTTTGGATGAATGTCTACAATACCTGTGTGATCCGCATCGTTCGAGATAATTATGATTTGATCAAATCGAACGGCGACAGCATTACGGCTATTGAAGATGTTTGGACCCAGCCCTCTTGCCCGGTGGGCAGTTACATCTTTTCTTTGAATCAAGTCGAACATAGTATTCTTCGAAACGGACTTCAGAGGGGTCTCTCGGAAGCACAAAGTCTTCCAGAGGGTCTCGAATATTCGGAGTTTGATTTTACAGATATGAGAACTCATTTTGCAGTCAATTGTGCGAGTGGTTCTTGTCCGACGCTTTCGAGGCAGATTTTTACGTCTGAAAACATTGAAACGCAGCTTACGGAGTTGGAGTCTAGATTCTGGAATACTGACAAGGAAGCGCGCGCCCCATTTCTTTCGCAAATAAGATCTCCTCATCCAGATCGAGATGGCGATGTAGATGCAGTTCTTTTAATCAACCCTATTTTTAGTTGGTTTGAAGATGATATCTACGATTTTTATGAT
>PCXB01000023.1 GCA_002787535.1 Deltaproteobacteria bacterium CG11_big_fil_rev_8_21_14_0_20_45_16 | reverse complement strand
TCTAAACAAGCGTTCCGGAATTCATCCACCTGGGGAGCCAATTACTCGACCAGGCGATAGCTTACACTTCGACCTTTGGAAGAATTTTTTTTGAGAATGCCTTTTTTTTCCAAGTCCGCGAGGTCTCGCTTTGCGGTGGCCGGGCTAGTTTTTGTTATGCTTACATATTTTTTGTTCGTCATACCGCCCTCAAACTGGGCAGCGCCATTTTCTAAAATTTTGTTAACAACCTTAAGTTGTCTCTCATTCATCTCAATATGCTTGTGTTCTTGCCAAAACTGCGAGACCTTTAGCGCCTTATCAATGACTCCCTGAGAATTCGCAATGGCATTTCGGTAGGCTTTTAAAAACCAGTTTAGCCACCCTGTAATGTCGGCGCTCTCTTTTCGAGACTCCTCTAAAACTTCGTAGTACGAATTTCTTTCTTTTAAAATCTGTGCGGACAAGCTGTATAGCCTTCTTTGGGTCTGCTCGTCTTGAGTGAGTGCCATATCTGTAATCGCCCGCGCGATTCGTCCGTTACCATCATCAAATGGGTGAATCGAAACAAACCAAAAGTGAGCTAGGCCGGCTCGAATCAAGCCATCGACTGTGTCCCGCGACCTCTTCCACCATTCTAAGAATTGCTTCATTTCAGCAGGAATTTTTTTGCTTGGCGGAGCCTCGTAGTGAATAATCTCTTTGTCTCCTCTTTGAGAAATTACCCGCATTGGTTCTGAGCCTGTACGCCACTTTGCAACACTTATGGAATGTATACCTGAATGGCCGGTCGGAAAGAGTCCTGCATGCCAACCAAAGAGTCGTTTTTGAGTAAGAGCTTCATTTGCATTTTGAGTTGCATCCAGAAGCATTTGCACAAGGCCGTCGACATGTCTCTGAGATTCCGGCAACCTCGCGTCGGGGAGTCCGAGTCTTTTTGCCACCGAGGATCGTACATTTTTTTTGTTTAGGTTCTCGCCCTCAATCGTCGATGTTGTTAAGGCCTCTTCGACAACTAGGTCGGCTTGCGCCTCTAGGCCAATGAAATCTGCCTGGGCAATGATTTTCCCCTGAGCTTTTCGAGCCTTGCCGAGCTCGTGAATGAGCTCCTCACTATCCCATTTGAAGTGAGGCCATTCGCCCTTTTGCCAGATGTACTTTTTTTGACCCATTTAATAACCTATTCAGGTCTTATTCTGACCCGATTATCTATATTTATTAGGTCATATTATGACCCAATTGTAAAGGCTTAACGGGTCCTAAATGAGACCCTGAGTTCGAGACCATCCACCAGAGGGAGCATTTTAAAGCCGCCGCTTCGGCGGTGTTTCGCTAACTAACCGAAAATTAAGGTTCTTCTTATCTAAGATTATTTGACATATTTGTATCGGAATTCGATATTGAGTTTCGATATGAAATACCAAGAACTCTATTCCGGCTTGATACGACTGCACATCCTTCACCATGCTGCTAGGGAGCCGATTTTTGGTTTCGGCATTATGGAAGAACTTGGAAGGCATGGATACAAGCTCAGTGCTGGCACTCTCTACCCCTTACTTCATGGGCTGGAGAAAAAGAACTATCTGAAGTCGTCGCAGAAACTGGCCGAGGCAAAAATTCGTAGAGTGTATCGAGCCACTTCTCAAGGCAAGAAGGCGCTCGAAGAAGCAAAGCTGAAAGTCAAAGAATTGTTTGGAGAGCTCTTTGAATAGGGAGCGAGGATAGTTGGGTATGTTTTTTGATCTAGGTTTATTTGTAACGGCTATCATTGCGGCAGCTGTCGCGTCTGTGACCGGATTTGGCATTGGTAGTCTTATCACCCCCGTACTCAGTCTTTCGGTCGGAACAAAAATCGCTGTGGCCCTTGTTTCAATTCCTCATCTTGTTGCCACAGCCATTCGCTTCTGGATGCTGCGTGGTCACGTCGATAAAAAAGTTCTTCTAGGGTTTGGTTTGATGAGCGCAATTGGAGGTCTAACCGGAGCAATCCTTCATTCTCACTTTGCAACACCAGCGTTAACACTAATTTTTGGTGGAATTTTAGTCTTCGCCGGATTCATGGGGGCTACGGGCCTATCCAGAAAATTAAAATTTCACGGTGTCGGCTCATGGATTGCGGGTGGAGTGTCTGGAATTCTGGGTGGACTGGTAGGTAATCAAGGAGGTATCCGTTCGGCGGCCTTATTAGGAATTCAAATCTCAAAGGAATCCTTTGTTGCGACCGCAACAGCTATTGGACTCATCGTGGATGCATCCAGAATGCCAATTTATTTTTGGAATGATTGGGACGGAATTTTATCTGGTCGTAAGTGGATCATACTCACAACACTCGGGGTCATTATAGGAACCCTTCTTGGAGCAAAGCTCCTCAAGAAATTGCCTGAGCGTGCCTTCAGAAGAATTGTGTCCTTACTGATTTTCATTCTGGGAATATTTATGACCTACCGAGGAATTGTTGAGGGCTAAATTTAAACAATAGGAGTTAATCATGAAAACACTATTCATTCTAAACGGGCAACCTTACGGAACAGAGCATTCATACAATGGATTGAGACTGGCTGGCTCACTCTCAAAGCGTGAAAGTGAAGAAGTTAAAGTTTTTTTGATGGGCGACGCTGCTTCCTGTGCAAAGAATGGACAGAAGGTTCCTCAGGGCTATTACAACGTCGAAGTCATGCTAAGGAACGTTAGCCGGCACGGAAATGAAGTGGGAGTCTGCGGAACCTGCATGGAAGCACGAGGAATCACCGATTCAGAGCTCATGGATGGAGCAAAACGAAGCACTTTGGATGAATTGACATCATGGACCCAATGGGCCGATAAGGTGATTACGTTTTAGAAAGTTCGAGACGTCCATTATTAAAAATAAGTTCAATACTATTACCTCGAATTTCACCAACCGAGCACCGGAATTCAAGACTCAAACATCTCGGAGAGAACTCCTAGAGTCCATGAAGCAGTTTTTTTATCAATCACCCCCAATTTTCTGACTAGGCGTCGTCTATCGATCGTTCTGATTTGATCCAGAATTATTTGCCCGCTTTTTCTTTTAAAACTGCATGGAATTCTTGTGGGATAGTTTCGACCTTTCGATGTCATGGGGGCCACGATCAAAGTTTGTAAATATTGATTCATTTCGTCTGGAGAAACAATCAGGCATGATCTTGTTTTCTTGATCTCTCTACCGATAGTTGGATCTAAATTGATAAGGAATACATCAAATCGCTTGGCTACCAAGTCCATTCACTTTCGTCCCAAACATTTTGGAGCCTGTCATCTAGTAAAGCATCGTCGCCCGATTCCGCCATAAGTTTAAATGACTCTCCCCAACTTGCCCTAGGTCGGCGAGAAGCTCTTAGAAAAAGACCTTCTTCTCGAAGCTCGATTTCGATATCAGACTTCAAGTCATATTGCTCGATAATGGCCTTAGGGAGTCGGACACCCTTTGAATTGCCAATTTGAATAAGCTTGGACTTCACAGTGATTACATTGTAATTACTATTGAAAGCTCTGTCAAGCTCGCCACCTAGAAGCCTGAAAAAACTTTTCGACCCCATAGCACTTTACGTACAACTTTACCCCCCACCTATGGTCAGTAGTAGGGATCAAACCACAGGCCTAGAGTCGGAAGCGTAGTGAAAAAAGTTATTCGTATACATGAAAGGAAAAAGAAAATGGCTCAACCTGTTAGAAATATTGATCGCTTATCCGACGCAATGAGAACTTTGGATGAATTGGCTGGTCAGGAAAAAAATGAAATTCGAGAGCTCCTCACCAATCAATTCGGTAATCTGAGAAAAACCCTTTATGAAATTGAGCCGGAGGTGCGCAACACCTTCAAGCACGCTTCACAAAGGTTTTCTCAATTTGCAACTTCATCCAAGGAAGAAGCTCAACAGCGATTTAAGCAAATGGGGCATAACATCGACGCTAAAGTCCATCAAACACCCTGGGCATTCATTGGAATCTCTGCTGTAGCCGCTGCCATAGCAGGCTATGCACTAGCTTACAATATGAAGGCCAAAGACTAGTGATCGAATTTGCCCTTAAGCGCCTAGAAAATAATCTTTACGAGTGGGCCGCCAAAACTGGAGAATCCGGCGGCACACTCTTAAAGGTCGAGGGCACGAAAGCTTATATTTATGCTATTGGGCAAATTAGAAAGATCTTATTTATTCATTATCTGACTATTTTTCTTAGCCTACTTTGCGCGCTTGGATTTGCTTTGGCATGTCTTGGCCTAGTAAAGAATTGGATAGATATTTCCATTCTCGGAGCGGCACTGACCGCTTTTCCACTTTGCACAGTCTTCTATATCAATTCGGAGAAATCTTGGATTCGTCGCGCAGGAATCCTAAAACTCATAGAGAGCGTTGAGCCCCCTCGGGAGTAATTTCTTCGGGGATCAAAACAATTTCAATACGACGGTTTTCTTGTCGGCCTTCGGAAGTATCATTTGGTGCAACCGGCTTAAACTCGCTTCGACCCGAGGCTATCATCCTATCTTGGGGAACTTCGCTTTGAGCCAAAAACCGAACCACGGATGTGGCCCGAGCGGTTGACAACTCCCAATTGGTCGCAAATTCATCAAGGAGACTAGGGCCAATTGGAACATTGTCGGTATGACCATCAACCATGATTAATTTACTCTTCGTTCCTTTAAGAATATCTGCGACCTTTTGCAGTGCCTCCGCAGCTTCTGGCCGAATCTGGGCTTTACCAGAATCAAAAAGTAGTCGATCAATAAAAGTCACTGTCAGGCGATCTTTGAGCCTAGAAATGCTTACATCGCCAGCCTTGATTTCATTCTTTAAGGAAGCAATAAGCTCTTCTTCTGTCTTTCTTTGATCTTCGAGATTTTGAAGCTGAGCTTTCGTGAGTTTCAAATCCTTTACTAGTCGATCAGAAACTTGACGCTCTTTGCTCAAATCTCCCTCGAGTTTCGAATATCTCGATTTCGATACACAGCCAAATTGCATCAACAAAAATGAGCCCGCAAGAACCAATAAAGGGAGGTTTTTCATGCTGCGAAGCTAACACGAGCAGGAAAACCTCACCCCCTACCTTAGTTTGGGTTGCGAAGCCACGCTGCAAAGTTTTCCTCAAGCATCTCAAGTGGCACTCCTGCTTGATCTAAAATAAAATCATGGAACTTTCGGAGATCAAACTTTTGTTTAAGCTTTCTCTCAGCTTTCGTACGCAACTCAATAATTTTTAGCTCCCCGATTTTATATCCCAAGGCCTGACCGGGCATAACAATATAGCGATCTACTTCGACTTCGGCTGCATCTCCATAATTGTCTTCAATATATTTCATGGCCTGATCGCGAGCCCAACCCATTGCATGGATGCCGGTATCCACCACAAGTCGACAAGCGCGAAGCATCTCCATTCGAAGCCGTCCAAACATAAAGTAAGGATTTTTATAAAACCCCATCTCCTCACCCAGCTTTTCGGAATAAAGAGCCCAACCTTCACCATAAGCGGTGAACCAAATGTTCTTTCGGAATTCGGGCATTAGCTCCATCTCTTGAGCCAAAGCAATCTGAAGATGATGACCGGGTACAGCCTCGTGCAAAGTAAGCGCCTCAGCTTCGGCCAAAGCAATGCCACCTGAAAACTGAGTATTAGTAAAAAATTTTCCAGCGCGTCCGGCCTTTGCGGAGCCTGGCTCATAATAGGCCGATGGCATGGAACCCGCCACTTCCGTTGGAATGGAGACGACGCCATAAGTCAATCGAGGTAATTTACCAAAATACCTGGGTAACAATTCATCAATTCGTTTAGCGATATCTCTATAAAATTTTAGCAAGTCGGCCTCCGACAGCTTCTTAAATTGGGGCAATTTTCTGATAGTCTTTGTGAATTCTTTAGGAGTTGATTGCGCCCCGACTTCTTTAAAGACCTTTTCCATTTCCGATCGAATTCGTTTCACTTCGTCCAAACCGATCTGATGAATCTTCTTTGGTGTCCAGTCCAAAGTCGTGTGAGTACGAACAAGATTCTCGTACCAATGTTTTCCGTTGGGCAAACTTGACCAGGAAATATCTTTCCGTGCTTTTGGTAAGTACTCATTTTCAAAAAATTTATCGAGTTTCTCAAAGGCAGGAATGACTTTGGACTTTAAGATTTCAATAGCCCTTTTTTTCGTCGAAACATCTGATGCCGGAAGCGTTGCCATCAGGGGGGTGAGTAAACTATTGGATTCTGTCCTATCTTCAATCAGGTTCTTAATTTGCTCCGGCACACGCTTAATAACAACATACGGAAAGCTGACTCCAGAATTTAAACCCGTTCTCATGAGCTCGATTTGCTGATCAATCAAAGTTGAGACGCTATCGAGACGTTTCAAGTAGTTTTTAAAATCCGTACTGTCCTTCAGTGAGAGCTGGTTAAAAGTCTGAGCCACCTCCACATGAGGTCCCCACATTTGAGTGATGGGCATATATTCCGGATGAAATTCGTTTAAACGAGCCTCTTCATCAATTTTCCATTTCAAAATCTCAAGACTTTGTCGATTATGATCGGAGAGTTCCTTTCGAGACACCGATTCCACAAAACTAGAAAAAATTTTGATATTCTCTCGACGACGAGCAAGGCCTTCAATCGACAGATCCGTCCAACGATCGTCCGCCTCTTTTCGCCCCATACTCGATGCCCACTCGGGGCTTACATCCATTAGATATTCCCACCATAAATCGAACAAAGATTCGGCCTTCTTATCTTCACTTTTAATTTTAGAAATTTGATCAATTGATTCTTGAACATTCATATCCGATAGCATCACTACATACATCCCCAAGACAAAAATCACTTTTTGATTCCCCCCTAGCGGCGTTGAACCACAAATATGCCGTCGCGAACCGGCAATAATGACGAAAATAAAGTGGATTGCTGGGCAATCCACAAATTGCATTCTTTGATCGCTTCCGTTCCTGGATCGGTAAAGCCCTCTTCAATAGACTTACCGTTGCGTAGACAATTATCCAACGCAATCATTCCACCTTCAGATAGCCTCTCCAGACTAGCTTTCAAATACGCAAGATAATTTTCCTTGTCGGCATCAATGAAAACAAAATCAAATTTCCCATTTAAGGTTTTTAGGCTCTCAAGTGCGGGCGCTACAATATTTTTGATCTTTTTTCCGTCTGGGCTTTTGTCCCAAAAACTACGGGCCAACTTACTTGTCTCTTCATTGACATCCAAACTAACTAGCTCTCCATCATCCGGGAGATTCTCAGCCATCGCTAATGCCGAATAGCCTGTATAAGTCCCAAACTCCAAAATTCTCTTGGCACGAATCGCTCGAATATAGGAGCCCAAAACACTTGCCTCCATAGGGCCAATGAGCATTTGGCTTTGGGGGATATTGGCTCGGGTGTAAGTAGCTATCTCCTCACAAACGGCACTCGGCTTGCTACTTTTTTGAATACAATAGGACTCAATGGCTTCATCAATAAACTTCATGCCAGAAACATAAACCTTCTCTATGATCATGGCCATGAAAATAGCGATTACGGGAGCCTCGGGGCTGATTGGCTCTCGACTTGCTTCCCAACTCGAGAACCTCGGACATCAGATCTATTCGATGACACGCTCTAGAGAACGACATGGAATTTATTGGAATTACCAAGCTCAAGAAATCAATCTAGCAGCATTAGAGGGAATCGATATTGTCATTCACTTAGCTGGAGAAAATATCGCCGCAAGACGTTGGACAAAGACATTTAAAAACGAGATTTACAGTAGTCGAATCCAAGGGACAAAGTTCTTGGTGGAATCCATTGCTCGGCTTCGACAGCCTCCTAAGAAATTCATCTGTGCTTCAGCTCTTGGAATCTACGGGAACCGAGGCGATGAGATACTTACCGAGGAAAGTCAGGCAGGTGAAGGTTTCTTAGCTAAGGTCTGTATCGATTGGGAAAAAGAAGCCGCGCAGGTCTCGAAATTTGGATCAACCTGCATTCATGCGCGAATCGGAATCGTCTTGTCTCGCCATGGGGGTGCTTTAAAGAAAATGCTTTTTCCGTTCTTGTTGGGACTGGGTGGATCGCTAGGCTCGGGCCAGCAATGGATGCCTTGGATCGATATGGATGACCTTATCAGCGCCTTTGTTTTTCTTTGTCTACATGAAACAGCCACGGGCCCCTATAACCTATGTTCAGCTAAAGCGATTCAAATGAAGGATTTTAGCCAAACTCTTGCATCCATTCTTCGAAGACCAAACTTTGTGCAAGTCCCAGAATTTATCTTAAAATTTGGAATGGGGGAAATGGCAGAAGCTCTTTTACTGGCCAGTACGCGCGCTCGTCCAAAGAAATTATCGGATGAAGGCTTTCACTTTAAGTTTTTGGATTTAGAAGCTTCACTTAAGCATCAGCTTGATTGAGAAACTTGGCCGTCCTTGATTTGCTGAAGCACGCCTTCCCAAGCCGTTTTCAATTTATCAAGGATTTGAATATTGAGCTTCAAGGGCTCAACCGTATGCTCAAAGTTTGAGACCGTAAGGTTGTCGACCATAACGGAATAAAGATATTCCAAATTCTTGGCAATTTCGCCACCCACTTCAAAGTTAAGAGAGTTCAGAAGCTCAACAATAATGGCCTGAGCGCGGCAGATACTTTTTGAAGCGTCAGGAAAGTTTTTCTGGTCAAGAAACTCAATGGAGTTGTGAGTATATTTGATAGCTCCATTATAAAGCATCAATATGAGCTCTTCTTTGCTAGCCGTTTGTATCGAAGTCTTTTGGTACGATCCTACATTGCCTCGTTTAAATCCACCGTTCACGACTTACTCCTCTCAGAAAGCTGATACCTTACTTACTTCGGTTAGCAATGGCCTTGCTGTTCAATGCCACCGACTCCAGCGCGGAGGTTAGAGCGCTTCCTTGACTATTCAACTTCGAAAGTTGACCTTCTAGTCGAGCAAACTTCATGGTCAAGGCCTCTTCATGGGCCAAGATCCTCTCTATAACCTTTTGTTTCTCATCAGCTATTTGTCGTAACTGTGAGTCTAACGAACTCAGCTTTGAAATAATCGATCCATTTGGTGCCGCCAGGAACGAGTCCATGACGTCAGTCATCGTATCGGCAAAGCCTTTGTACGTAACAGAATCTTCGGTAAATCCCTCGAAAAACTTAATGAGATCGTCGTAAGACGTATTAATTTTTTGATTGAACACTGTAGGCTCAAAATTCATTTGCCCATTGGTTGAGCCATTGTCCCCATCAAATAGGGTTTTAACCCCAAGATCTGCTAAAGAACGAATACTAACACTTTCGGGAAGGGATGAAACTGTGGATGTGATCGAAGATTGTAAACGCGTCAGCACATTGCGCAAGGTAGCATCTCCAGCCATAAGGTTTGTTTGAGTCTCCGCATTGGGATCATACTGAATGGTCTGTCGAATGAGAGCGACGACTTCATTATATTTGTTGAGCATATTCTCAACATTCTTTGACGCGTCTGCCGTACTCTCCTGGACCGTTAAGGTCTTATCCACACCTGGATCCGCCGATAGGAGCTTCAATGTAACACCAGGTATGACATCCGCCAATGTATGCGAGTCCGTCGTCACCGATTCGCCATTGATGATGACTCCGGTATTGACTGCCGTCGTTACAACAGTGGGATCCACAATTCCAGCATCTAAATTGGAAAGGTCCACGCTAATATTGTCAGTGCCTGCGTTATTGTCCGGATCTCCAAGCAAGTTATCTGTAATTGTCAATCGAGCTGGTGTGGCCGTTCCGTCGCCTGAATCATAAGATGCGGCGGTTACACCGATCTTAGCGCTATTGATTAGGCCAACAAGGTCCGATAACTTTGAACCAGATGGTACATCGACCGTATGCGGTTCACCACGAACCGTAATGGTAATGGTCGTATCAACACCACTATGAACGATATTCTCAACGCCGGTGAAACTTGTCCGCGATACTTCGTTGTTGGCTAAGGACTCGACACGAAGCTGTACAGATTGAACGAGGGCACTTAATTGCGCCGTACCTGTGAAAACTTCAGAATCTGAACTTTTGGCTGTTTTAACCTTAAGGCCATCAGAAAACTTAAAGCCCTTTATAAGGGCACTGAGAGATTGCAAAGCGCCCTTTACATTGTTGTAAGCTAACTGTGCGGATTGAGCGACTATTTCTCTTTTTCCAATAGTGTTAGCCGCCTTTTGTTGTTCAGCACTAATGATGGCCTGAACATAGGCACTAAAATCTATCCCGCTGCCTAAGCCTGAGATTTTAAAACCACTCATGTATGATCCATCCTTTGATACAACACTTCACCTTATATTCTATCGGAATCTCGAGCTTGATAGAGCGCGTCAGATTGTGAACTTATTGTCTAAAAAAAAGCCCCGCGTCAGATGACGCGGGGCTTTCTATGTAAGTGATTGGTCAATTTCTTAAACGGTTAGATCAATAAAAAAGCTACTCAAGGTCGCTTCGTTATCGTCCGTTTCTTCCAAGTGCTGAAGAACGGCTTCTACCTGTTCGGGGCTCATTTTCAATTTGAGCCTTCCCGAAACTTCGTCTTCGATTCGAACCGTAATCTTCTCTGATCCAGGTTCAAGCTCGAAAGTCACTGAACTTACAGACTTTCCTTTTCGTCTGCGTCGATAGCGTTCGGCTACCCATCTTAAGTCTTCAGTGTCTCTGTGTGAGTGCAAAAACTTTGCACTTGTCTCAGAGATCTCTTCCGTTGAGAACACTGTCAGCGCCTTGCGGCCTTGATCCGTAAGAAGCGGGTTCTTCCATCGCGCAGAAGCGTTTCTGCTTCCGCCCACTCCTCGAATGGTGCTCATGCGTACCTCCTAACAGCGTAGCGTTCAATCCCTATTATCTTAGTTTCAATTCCTCACTCGGCGACTTGCTTCCAACAAAGGAAGCAAGTCAACCAAGCTTGAAATTAGAACCTAAGAAGAGAAAGAGCTACCTGCGCTGCGGTGTTGGCTTGTCCAAGCACCGCGACACCGGCTTGCTGCAAGATCTGCGCTCGTGTTAACTCGGCAGTTTCTGCGGCAATATCAGCATCCCGAATCTGTGATTCGGCGGCGGAGATGTTTTCCAACGAAATACCCAAGTTTCTAATCGTTGATTCAAGTCGGTTTTGAACCGATCCCAAACCTGATCGCAACCCGTTCAACTGACTCAAAGTCGCATCCACTGTTTGGAGAGCATCTTGAGCAGACTCTTGCGTGCTAACGTCAATACTGAAAATCGCATTGTCAGAATCTACAGCGATAACTTGCTCAGCAAATCCAAACGCGGCAGAGGTGTTTGTTCCACCGATAATAACAGTTTCTGCTGAACTAATTTGAATGGCTCCAGTGTAGATCTTGTCTGTTAGACCGGAAGAAGCAACGCCGGCTGCTGTAAATAATACGTTTAAGCCACCTGCACTTTGAATATTCTCAGCATCGTCGAAAATATTGAAGACTTCACCCGCTGCCGTCGCTCCAGCAACAACTGATACAACGACGTTTCGTCCATCTTCCGCATAAAGCTCGATATCGTCAGTACTATTGGCAACCAATCTAGCCTTAACACCTGTTGAAGATGAAAAGTCATTGATGGTATCAAGCATATCGTCGACTGTCGCAACACTACCTACGATTGAAATACCGTTGATAGAGAAATCTCCATCAACAAATGCCGCAACCGTACCCATGGTTATTGTGTCCAATGCGTTAATTTTCAAAACTGTGTCTTGAACGTCAGCCCGAATACCGGTTACACCCAACTGAGCGTTTACAGCAGCGGCCACTGCGATTGACGAGTAACCATTACCTAAATGGGAAAGTGAATCTGAACTAGCATTAGGAGAAATCGACGTTGCCGCAGCTCCCAATGTTAAACCCGAGAAACTCGATCCCAATTGGTTTTGAGCACCAGACAAGATTGCCAAGGCTCCCAAGGAGCTGGTTCGTGCGTCACCAATAGTAAAAGTAATAGTTTCACCTTTGTTCACACCAACCTGAAGCTCAGTAGAATCGAAGGTTCCATCCAATAGTTTGGTTCCGTTAAATTCTGCTTGTGAAGCGATACGATTAAACTCTTCCAAGAGAGCCGAAACTTCATCATCCAAGAATCCCCGCTCTTTGGCACCAATGGCACCGTTGGCAGCTTGGATCGCCAATTCACGAAGACGCTGAGTAATGTTTGTGATTTCTGAAAGTGCACCTTCTGCAGTGTTCAAGAATCCAAGTGAGTCGTTTGCGTTTCGGACAGCTTGTCCAAGACCTCGTCGCTGAGCTTTCAAACCTTCAGAAATCGCAAGACCGGCGGCGTCGTCACCGGCGCGGTTAATACGAGAACCTGAAGCGAGTCGCTCAAGGGCTTTTCCTAAAGACCGTGAGGTGTTGTTTAGGTTTCGTTGAGCATTCAAAGATAGAATGTTCGTGTTAATTCTTAATCCCATAGTTTACTCCGTCTGTTTCCTTGCTATAAATTCGCGTTTTCTATTTACCATCCAATGGCCTACTTTTTTGGTGTCATTTGCTTCCACAAACTTCACCGAGTGAAATGACAAAACTCCCTTCGTCTCATTCCTTGAATCACCCAATAGAAAAATTGGGGCAGGCGCAAAAAGAACCTAAAAGATCTGTAATTTTAAAGTCTTAGATGGAAGAAAAAATTTGTCGACGCGGTGGGCCTATTTACAAGCAGGCACGGACTTGACGCGCCGTATGAATCATCGCCGAAAGCCAATTCTCTACAACGGGAAAGCCTTTCTCGACCCTTTGATTGTCTTTAATGGCGTGCCACTCATTTTCAATTTTTAGAAAATCCAATCCATTCATTTCGCCTATGAAAGCGACAAAAAAGCGCTCTTTCGTTAAATTCTCAATACCTTGCCGAATAATATGAAGAGCCTGACTTTTGAGCTCAGCACTTGAGAAGTGGCGATCCCCTTGAATCTTTTTCGTCTCTGTAAGCAAACTCTGCATCTTTTGAGTAAGAGAATCCAGCGTGTTCGAAATGATACTGAGATCTAACTTTGAGGCCCCGAGCAACTCCTGATCATTTGTCGCCGCCAAAGTCCCCCAAGCATCAAACGTCTCCCATGGCTCGAGGACCTTCGAAAACTCTGACCAAATGACCCCAGGAATCCTAGCTCCACCATCGGTACAATTAATAACCTGGGCCTTAATTTTGCTGACCTCCCACGAGTACTCTTTCAGCATACTAAAATAGATAGAATTGCTAGGAACCTGTCGGCGCTTGTTCCCAGGCAACCAGACAATTTTTCCGAGGCCCTCTTCCACAGCTTTCTTTTCAAGCTCTTCCATCTTTTGGGGTTTGGCCCATTCTTCATAAGCCAATCCTTCAGAATGCGACTGAAAGCTATCTGGGTCATAACAAAGATCCTGCCCAATCAACGCGATCTGAGAACAACCCAGGTAATCCGCCAAGCGACAACACATATGCGCAACGGACGTCGAACTTGTTAAAAAGCCCCGGGGCATAAGATCTTCGAGGGTATAGAAGATACTAATGTCACGATAAGCAACTCGTTTTGGTCCTTTGTAAACGTCAATCACTTCCTTCGGTACCAAAGGATAGCAAACAAGCTGGGTTCGACAGTTGGACTCCTGAACAATTTTATTCTCAAAGAATTTTTTAGTCGTTAAAACTCGCTCTAAACTCAAAACAAATTGCGGCTCTATACCTTCGGACAACAATAAGGACAATGTCGCGTCGGTCGCGACAATTACACAACTATCCTTTTTGGATTTCAAAAGCGGAAGAGAGCGTTTTAATGAAGGTCCAGCTGCTACCACAACGGCAGGGCGTCCTTCATATATATTTTGTAAGCCTCGAATCCCTGGATGATTTTCGATGAATTCTCGATTCTCAATAATATTCTTAAAACCAAGAAGACTGTCCTCTAGATAGCCATAGCTCTTTCGTATCTGAGCGATTGCAGCTCGATACTCATCCTCAACTGAGGCCCAATACGCAGGATTCAATTCCCCCAAAAACGGATGCTTTAAAAATACATAGGAATTCATATGGACCGATCGATTGACGTATCGAAAATCATTAAAGAATCGCGCGAAGCACTCGTCCTTTGTAAGGCCTACACACCACTCGATTGTCCGGTCCTCAAATAATTTTCGAAAATCAGTTTGCATCAGAGCAAAGATAAATCTTTCGACATCCGGCTCAATCACGACAATGTTTTTAATACCGTGAGACTCTCGCCGTTGAAGCAATATCTGAAGATCTACTCCTAGACCAAATCCGCCCAATAAAACAACTCGCATAGGCTTGTCATCAATTGGAAAATTGATCTTAATGTCCGTGGCATCAATAACTTTATCACCATCTAATAGTTCAAGTTTTCCTGAGTCATTATACTGGCGAACCTTGAATCGGCCGACAACGGCGTCCGAGTTTACCTGTTTCAAGACTCTTCTCTCCGCAGGATATCGTCCAAAGAAACCATCAAGGTTGTCTTCTAAGGTACGAGTCATATGGAATCTAATCCCCAAATGAAAAATGGGTATTTTAATCTCTCTGGACTAAAATCATCTTGAGTAAATTCAGAGTTCAAAATCTTCATTAAAGAAAGATATTCTAAGCGACTCTCATAAGAGGCGCTCTCTAACTGCCGAACAACCAACCTCTCTTCGTCCGAATGCAAGACCCCCGGACTCAAGAGACTCAAACTTCCGAATTCGATCCGGAGCTTTTCTAAACATAAAAGCACTTCATCCGATGGCCCCGCCCACTCATGACAGACGTTTTTAAAATCCTCGCCTTTGCCATAAAGTGCATAAGCATTCTGCGTCGAGGCGATATGCATTTGAGGGATCTTTAAAAGCCTCCGCATTTCTTCAGAATTTCGAGAGACTCGCATGATCTTCTTATTGAAACTTTCAAACCAAGTGGATTTAAAATGAGTCTCACCACTCGAGGTCAACGACACAGAACGAAGGTTTGACGAATCTTTGGCAAGGGGAACCTTTAGCTCGGAACTCCAGGTAGCCTGCAGGCCACCAAGAAAAAATCCAAGCTTCTCGTAAAACTTAAGTTGATTGCTCCAAAGTAATATAAGATCCATCGACGCCTTACGACACGCCCCATCAAGCGCGACAAACAAATCCCTTTGATAACCCTGCTGACGATGCTCCGGTCGAGTAACGACTGACCCGACGAAACATACCTTGGCTTTATGTTCCAAATTTATCTCGACCTCTCTAGTTAGTGTCGCCAAACCCGCCAAAAGTCTGCCTCGTTCTTCAATTAGAAATATCTGAGCCGGTGAATCTCCAGAAAAGTCTGCTTCAATTTGACCCGCTAAAAAACCCGAGTTCTGCGGGTCAATCTTAACAATGCCAAAATGAGAATCTCCAAAAACCAAAGGATACTCATCAGCGATGGACCAACTCACATCCTCTCGAAGCAAGGATTGAAAAAATTCAACTATTCCAGCCCTCTCCTCATCCATCACCTTCTTAGATCTCGCCTCCATTTATCTATTGTAAACAGCCCCTCCCCATAACTCGATAAAAAACTCCTTTCCTCACAAGGATGCGCCGCATAATGGAATGAAATTTTTTATAGGGTAAATGGCAAATAATCGGTGAAACGTGTAGCGCGCAGGCCCATTTGTATTTCTGACGGGCAGAAATGCAAATGGGGCGTCGCAGCGCCCTTTCAGAAATTCAATTGCCATTTCCCCTATAAAAAAGAGCCAGCCCCGAAGGGCTGGCTCTGGCGATTTAAATACCCAAGTATAGGTATAAAGATAATGAATTATCGACCAAGGTTTACAAGATCCTGCAAGATATCAGCTGCCGCTGTAATCGTTCTTGCTGAAGCTTGAAACGCCCTTTGGAACTGGATGATCTTTACGAACTCCGTTGCCAAGTCGACGTTACTTTGTTCAATCGAGAAAGAACGGATTTCCCCTCGACCTGTCGTGCCAGCGCCTCCCAGTAGTGGGTCACCACTCTGAGCGGTTGCCTGGAACAGGTTCGAGCCTGTCCGGGACAATCCTTCCACGTTGGCAAAAGTTGCGAGTGGAATCGAGTATAAATCTCGAGAGTCACCATTGGAGAAAATTCCTCGAATGATCCCTTCCTCGGTAATATCGATCGATTGCAAACTACCAACCCCCTGTCCGTCAGACTGAACAAAGGTTGCTACAGAATCTGATCCGTTATCATACTGTGTCGCTACAGCGGAACTTCCAGAAACGTCACCAAAGTCGGCCTGGAATTCATCAAAATCCAAGGCATCAGCCCCGTTCCACTGAATATCACTGGTCGCATTTAAGAGTTCACCTGCTTCAATATAAGAAGCCGTGCCACCTACACTCCAACCGTTGATGGTTGTAACGGCCACTGTTTCAGACTTACTCAGCAGCGTACCATCTGTATCGAATGTAACAGTACCACCCTTAAGAATGACCGTATCATCATCTCCTGCTGCTGGATCTACGTCGTAAACTCCAGCAGAATCTTGAAGATTATCAAGATTGGAAAGTACGTAGTACTCCCACCGATTCGGTGTCGATGTTTTTCGGAAGTAAGTGATGATATCTCTTGCGGTGCCTAGCGAATCGTACAAAGTACCGGGTACGCTAAAGTTTGACGAACCTTCAGCCGATGTAAACGAAGAACCATCAAATGCATTTGCAGGCTCAGTTGACGTTGGCGTAAGGTTCATACTAATCGAGATAGTCGTTGAAGCTTCTGGTGTTGAGTTAATACTTGCCAAGTTAATTGGCAAAGCCGTACTACTCGCTACACCATCCGTGATTTGATAACCAAGGAGTCTCAAACCACCTACTGTTGTTACGAGTCGTCCTTGAGCATCTTGGCTAAAAGATCCGGCTCGTGTGTAGAAGCGTTGATTCTGCGCGTTTTCGACCGCGAAAAATCCACTTCCCTGAATCGCTAAGTCGGTAGGTCGTGAAGAACTACCAAAAGCGCCCTGGGTAAATGAAGTATTCGTGGCTGCCAATCGAGAACCTAATCCTACTTCCACTTCACCGATTTTCTGAGTCAAGTTACTTTCGAAAAGCGCATTACCACTTTTGAAAGCCATCGTGTTCATGTTTGCAATATTATCTCCCGATACCGAAAGCGCCGAACCGTTCGATACGATTCCGGAAATTCCGGAGAATAGAGATGCTAGAACTGTCATGTTCGTCCCTCCAAATTACTCAAATAGAGAGACTTCGCT
>PCXB01000016.1 GCA_002787535.1 Deltaproteobacteria bacterium CG11_big_fil_rev_8_21_14_0_20_45_16 | reverse complement strand
ACGCCTTTTAAGTGGCCCTACGCCACCCCAAATACATAACTTATTTCACCCCTCAAAGTAGGTCGAACGAGCGCGGACAGGACACGGGATCTTCAAGATCATCGTAGAAAGTGTCGCTAAAATCACCAGGAAGAAGATCTAAAAGCGAACTGTTCGGGGCCGCATTGTAATAGTAAACGTCATCTTCAGCTGGCGAAGAGTACTCAATGGCCGCGTTCAATCCCCCAAAATCGGCGGTAACTAACTCGTTGTCGACTTCGTTAAAATTGAGATCTTTATAAGCACCTTCAAGAAATTTAAGGCTCGCGAAAGAGTCGCCAGAAATTGAGGATACTGAATACGCCTGTCGATAGTTGATCTGAGAATTATTTTCATTGTCTGTAAAGGTGTTTTTATCGAATGTCTTGGCTGTAATAACATTATCGGCGCTAATGCTAATATCACCTTTGAATTTACCGAAATTCCCTTTGGCTGTAACGGTCGCACTTCGAGCTTTGGTCAAATCAAAGACAATGTTTCCATCCGAATCTTCTTTGATAAAGGCGCTAGAATTTAGCACATGAGAGTCGGCATCACCTCTTTGATCGGCGCTCTGTGTTGTAAAGCTTCCGGTGGTTTTATTTACTTCAAAGATCTCGAAGCCAGTGGCTGCTGAGCTCGTGTCATTACAGAAGTAAAGAATGGCTTTGTAAACGTTTGAACCAACTGTGTCGGAACCTAGTACTTGAATATTAACGTATTGCTCGCTTGGCTCTTCCTCTTCCTCGTTCATGGATGGCATATTGCTTACATGAACTTGAATCAACTGATCCGAGCTTTGCTGCGAAAAGAGATCGGCGATATCACCGTCAAAGCCCGTCACGGTCACCCCAGAGGTAGCTTGGGTCATATTCTTCATATAGCAAAGCGAAGTGCCACCTTCGAGAATTGGCCGGAAGGATTGACCCACTTGCTGCGCCATCATACAGCCGGCTTGCCCAGCTACGGCGGTGTCTGAAGTCAAATCTCCCCAGAATGGATTTTGTCCTAGGCAAGCTTCATCTTCCGGACCTGTTGGAGGGTTATTGGTAAGTTCCGCTACTAGGCCGTTAAAAAACGCTTCGTCGACACTAACATCGCCACTTGCAAGATCGCCCATTGTCGGGGGAGTCGTCGTGCTTAGGGCGCGAATCAGTGAATTTGTAGAACCAGAAGTTGCGACCATCCCCTGGGTATCAGGTAATTGAAGCTTGATAAATCAGAAACCCCACTGCTACTTCCCTAGATGTGACGAAGAAATCCTTCTTCTTTAGAAAGTATCCTCGATTTGGGGCAGTCCGTTAAGCCTGTAAAAAAAATGACAGTCCCGATAGGTTGTTCTTCGATCCAACTTTGGGATGCTCCGGTTTTACTTCTTATGTTTTTCGATAGTTAAGGCTTAATCATATCGAACTCTATGTGGAGAATCTGACGCTTTGGTGTGAATTTGCCCCTTAAGGGTCCCATTTCAGCTTTTGGCACTTGTGGCAAATTTGCTCATTGGAATTTTTGATGGATTGTTGCAAATACAGCCGGCATGAAACATATTTTTTTCTTATATATAGTTGCTTTGATGTTGAGCGCCTGTGGTGATGATAAGTCTGATTTGGGTCAGAATCGAACTCAACTGGAATCGGCGATTTTGGCCGGGCGGAGCTATGACTTTAACCGGCTTATTTGCGCTAGGTCAGAGAACTTTGCAGACAAGCGAGAGGAAAAAAAAGCTGAAGATATTTCCCGCCTTATTGGGTTAAACGCTATATCTTATGTCTTTGATACGGATGCTTTGGGATTGAAGATGGAACTTGGTTATGATCGCTGGGGGACTTACTGCCGTGAAACCAATCGCTTTCGTATCGAAGAGCGGCGTGAATGGGGCTATGTTTTTGCTCACGAAGCTCGAATGTGCTCCAAAAGCTGCGAAGCACAGGATGGCTGTCAAGAGGGCGGACCTTCGGGGGCGAGGCTTGCCGCACGTCCGTTCGCTGATCGATTGGAAGTTGATTCAAGTTTTTCGAGTAATTTTCAAGTGAATCTCTATGGCCTAAAGTGTGAGGGAAAAAATACAAAGGTCTTGTTGGAAGCCAGCCCCGCTCAATGAGCCTTCTGAAAGTCTCTGATTTCTTCTCGAAGCATGATGAATAGTCCAGCCATTAATTTTCCTCCCAAGCCACTTTTCTGAAGATCATTATTCTCATCTAGACCCCAAAAATGATCCATACCTTCGATTAATACATAATGACTTCCAGGAAAAATCTGCGACTTCCAGGGTACCAAGCCATCATTTTGAAGACCGCCTTCCTCAAGCCAATCACGAAAGTAAGGCTCGAAGTAGGTATCCCATTTGCCGGGCACATCTGGTTTGTAGCTTGCAAAGGATACGAGTGGGATTTTGTTCGGTAGATTCTTTAACATTTCTTCATTTCGAAGATTAAATTCAATGGCATCGTAAACACTTAGACTCTCAACAGACTCGATTCCTCCTCCGAGCCAGCGAAGGGCATGGTTAGATGGCCATTTGAGCCATCTGTTTTGCAAAAATATTTCGGCGGCGGGTGTTCCCCAAAAAGCTCCATGGGAGCTGATCCAGCCTCTGACTTTTGGCAGTAAATCAGGTCTTGAAACAAAGCAGGTTAGAGTATCGGTTGATCCTTTGCTGTGACTGAAAATGATAATTTGTTTTTTAGATTCTTCGATGGATTTACAAATAATAGCCCCATTCACTTTTGGGGCTGCTTCGGATTCGATGTTTACAAGATCGTAAGTGATCTGGTTTTTCGTCAAAAACTCAATCTGGTCTTGAAATTTATTTTTGAGGCCAATCCATTTAGCTAAAGGATTGTTCTTAACTAAAATCGAGAGGTCAGACAGCAATCCCGCAATAAGAAGGACGTGCGTGTCTTTAAAATCCTCAAATTTTTCATCTTCCGAAAGCCGCACAAAGGAGTCTTTAAACTCAGTCGTCCGATCTTTTCCCGATACCTGCATCTTTTGAAAAAATTCGTAAGGGTAGGGATCTTCCTGAAGGGCTTGCATAGAAAGGGAGTGATTCAAAGTTGATTGGCCAAAGGTGAGAGAAGTGATGAGAGAAGTGGCGACGAGGCTTTCAATGATCATCTATAGATAGGATTGATTTTAGAAGGAAAAATGTCATCGAAAACATTGTTAAGATACAACAAGGGGCTAAATAACGCAGAGCATTATTTAGAATTGCTCGGGTCACTCAATCTATTTAGAAGGGACGGGACGCTTTCAAAGTATGGATCGGAATTCAATAAAGCATTTATTCCCGGGCCGGGTGTGTCTAATCGAGATGTATATTTGGTTTCAAGCTCACCATCAATTGTTTGCAAAATTCGCACAGAAGAATCCAAAAGCAATTGCAGCTTATCTTCTAAGTTAGAATCAAGAATTTGACCCGACACACTACGATTGAGTGCCCTCATCCGGAGAAGCTGCGAGTAGAGAGCGACACTAGCTTCTATTAAAGAGTGGACTTCTGCCATGGCGAATCCTCCCGGACTGGCAATTCCGTAGACCTTGTGATGGATCAATCGCTTTAAATTTTTAGCTTGTTTGTCTGCGGGCATTAAAAAAATTGCCGGTCTATCTTTAAGAAGTTCAGGACCTAGAAGCCTTGCTCGGGCCCTTTGATTAGAGAGTGCGAATCTGTCAGCAGCGCTCTCTATCTCGGGCTTGGGGGCGCAGCCTTTCACAAATTGTTTGAGAGGGTCGCTCGGTGGAACCCCGAAAGCCTCAAAGGAACACAAGAGGATTCCGATCAAAAGATTGACCTTTAATGGGGTGCTTCGGAATTTTAAGACACAAGAAATCATAGCCAACCTTAATTATACAAAACCACGTCCTGAACTTCACAAACTGCAATTTGGATGCCTGAAAAGCCTGCGTATCTTCTAGCAATTCATTAGTAAATTTCAAGGCTTAGAACTCAGATTTGTAAGGGCCATGGGACGGGCGGGGGGCAAATGACTGAGTTTTGGTCCCACTCTAGCTTCCAGGCGTGCAAGCCAAAGAAGGGGGCCGATTTCGCTCCGTAAAGCAAATCTCCCGCGATGGGCATTTTGAGATACGATAAACCAGCACGAATCTGGTGTCTTCGCCCCGGCCCTAAAAGTTCAACTTCAAGTAAAGCGAGTCCGTCGCGAAGTTGCCTTCGGCTCCAACGGCAGCGGCCACGTTCAACTTCTTTTCCAGAATCGTAAACGGAAATCTTCTTAGAAGATTTATAGCGTCCCCGAAAATAAAAATCGAATTCACCCGATTCTTCAGTTGAGGAGGTTTCTACAAGAGCCAGATAGGATTTTTTGAATCCTCCATCGTCTTTTGAAAATCTAGAACGGAATACTTCAAAATCCGTTAAGCTTTTGGCCACAAACAGAGCGCCACTAGTAAGCTGATCGAGTCGATGACAGATTCCAGAGTCAGGAAGTTCTCCTTGAGCGGGAATTTGAGAGATTAACAGACTTTGCATCGACTCATTAGGGCCCAAGGTATGCAGGCCGGAGAATTTTTCGACTACGAGACAATGGCTGTCTTCAAAGAGAATGTTTAGAGACTTCATTTTACAGGTTTAAGCCCTGTTAGCAAATCATCTTGCAAGGCCTGCGATTCGTTTTGTGAGCTAAGTGAATGCATTTCTTCATCCGAAAGATAAGAAGCCGCACTTACTACGATAGATTGCTCGCGTTGAGAATGTAAATCTTTGGCAGAGACTTCCAGTATTCCATTTGAATCAATTGAAAATGTAACCTCAATCTGAGGAACACCCGCTGCGGCTTCCGGAATATCTGTTAATGTAAATTCTCCTAAAGGTTGATTTTCAGAAGCCAACTTGGCTTCACCTTGGACAACTTGAATTTTCACCGACTGCTGATTGTCGGTAACCGTTGTAAAAACATGATTGGCGGAAGTCGGGATCGTTGAATTCTTTGGAACAATAATAGAGGTATAACCTCCAGCAGTCCGAACGCCAAGGCTCAAGGGTGTTACATCCAAAAGCAGAATAGCAGCTTCTTCTTCGACGAGACTCGCTCCCATCAAGGCAGCACCGACCGCCACCGCTTCATCGGGGTGAACATTCTTGGCGGGGATGCGACCAAAAAATTCTTGAACCCGCTGTTGAACCAAGGGCATTCGGGTCATTCCACCTACCAACAGGACATCATCGATATCAGATATTTTAAGAGCCGCCATGTCTAAAGCCGACTGACATATCTTTATAGATTGATCGACCAAATCTTCCGTAAGTTTTTCGAGCTCGGCCCGATGCAGGCTGTACTTAAGATGTTTGGACTCTCCAGCAATCGTTGTGATGAAGGGTAAGTTAATCTCTGTTTCGAGACTTCCTGATAGCTGGCATTTGGCAGCTTCGGAAGCATCTTTAAGTCTTTGAAGAGCCATTTTATCTTCTTTTAAATCAAATCCGTGTTCGGTCTGAAAACTTTTAATAATGAATTCTAGTATTCGGATATCAAAATCTTCACCTCCCAAAAACGTATTTCCGGCTGTCGACAAAACTTCAAAAGTATCCGTGCTGATATCCAAAACTGAAATATCAAAAGTTCCGCCGCCTAAATCATAAACAGCGATCTTTTTGTTCAATCGCTTGTTGTAACCAAAAGCCAACGAGGCAGCGGTTGGTTCATTGATAATTCTCAAGACATCAAGCCCGGCAATTTCGCCAGCATCTCGAGTCGCTTGTCGTTGCCCATCCGAAAAATAAGCTGGAACCGTAATGACAGCCTTGTCCAAGCGACAATGTAGAGCCTCTTCGGCTATGGCTTTGATTTGTCGAAGAATAAGAGCGCTAATTTCTTGTATGGGATGATTTTTTCCAAAGACTCGGACTCGAGGATCACGGTTGGGGCCTTGAACGATTTTATAAGGCACCAATTGAGAGGCTCGAGCAACTTCAGGCGCCTCAAAGACTCGTCCAATCAGTCTCTTCGCCGCATAGATTGTGTTTTCGGCATTGGTCACCGCTTGACGCTTGGCGATATGCCCGATCATGCTGCTTCCGTCAGGATTGAAGGCTACTACTGAAGGAAGCGTGCGATAACCGCCCTTTTGCTCCAGGACGCGCGCATTTCCCGCTTCAACAACCGCAACACAGCTGTAGGTGGTTCCAAGATCGATGCCTAATACATATTCCGACGCCATTGTTTCCTAACTAAGATAAATCCTATCATTCTCCGCGGAGTTTTATCAGGTAATTTTTAGCGAGGCTCATTTGGGGGTCTCGTCGTAAGGCTTCCTCGTATTCTAGAATTGCCTTATCTTCTTCTCGTTTTACTTGATAAACTTGACCCAATAAAAAACAAGCTTCAGCATTTTTAGGGAGATTCACTTTTGCTCGCCTCAGCATTTCAAAGGCATCCTGGATTCTTTCCTTCATGCCACATTTCAGGATGCTTTTAGCTGCCAAAACAGCGGCCTCAAAATTCTGTGGGTCCATTTTCATAGCTTGCTCCGAAGCTAAGAGAGCGTCGTCCGCAAGGCCAAGTTCCAGCGCCTTTTTTGCGCTTTTGATGAATTCAGATGCTTTATATCTTTCCAGCTCCGGCCGAATTTTTTGAAGAGCCTTTTCGTAAAGATTTTTTTCGGGGTTAAGTTGTGAGGCCATTTGAAAATGATTAGCAGCCTCCACAAATCTACTTTGAGCCTCAGCCTCCAGACCTTGCTTGTAGATCATTTCCGCCTTACCTATTCGCTCAATCTCAGGGTCCATGCGACGAGGTTTTGATTTTGCCGCTTTTGGCGTCGTAGCCTCAACTCGATCTTTCAGCCGCAATTTGCGGGCCTCGGCTTCACGGTCATGAGGATTTTTAATTCTTTCGTAGGATTTTTGGACAATCGTGAATAACTGATTCACGCGTTTTCGATAGGGCCCAAGATTCTTCCGAAAAAACCTGTCGGGATGAAACCTCTTTGAAAGTTCCAAATAGCTTCGGCGCACCGCTTCGTCAGAGGCCGAAACACTTAAATCCAGATTTTCAAAGGGATTGTCATTTCCAGACTTCTCCAGTCGAATCAAACATTCCCGTCTAAACTTTTCATCAATTTCTTTGGCGACGGGATCGAATTTATCGCCTTGAAGGAGTTCGCGAACTTCAGCCGAAACAGAGATCGATTTTGAAGGCGCCGTGGCAGTCGGTTTTTCGAGTTGGCCGAGGCCAGACTTGTTATGCAAAGATTTTAATATTTCTAAGAATTTTTCTTCGGGCCATGGGCATAAACTCTGTAAGTCTTTGAACTGAATCGGTGAGCCTAAGCGAGACCAGAGGTAAGCTTCTTCCTGATTGAGGGCAGCAGGAATCTGCACACTCGCACGTAAAACCGAATCAGGTTTAAACTTAATACCCATCCCCTTAAATTTCGTCCTTCTAAGACTATTTTAGTTCAAAACAGCCGAAAGGCCATCAGCGAAGAACCGAAGCTCCCGCTCTGCAGCAATCAAGGGGGGCAAAATTCTTAGGCTGCGGGGCGCAATTCGAGTTACCAGAATTCCATGCTTTCGAAGCTTATCAAATACTGGCGTGATATCTTCAACATCCAGGTCAATGCCCAGCATCAAACCCTTTAGTCTTAAAGATTTTACTTTTGGAAGCTTGGAAATTTTTTCGTAAACCATTTTTCCAAAGTCATGAACCAATCTCCGCCGCTCGTCATCAAAGCGATTGTCGGTAAGCACATCTAAGATCGCATTGGCCGCGGCCGCCGAAACAGGGTTGCCTCCAAAAGTAGTGCCATGCGCGCCAATATTGAAGCTCTTACCAATTTCTTCCTTTGTTAGCATGGCTCCCAAGGGCAGACCACCGCCTAGAGCTTTGGAAAGAGTAACGATATCTGGTTCGATCCCGAAGCTTTCGTAACCAAAAAGGCAATCGGTTCGATACATTCCGGTTTGAATACAATCCATAATTAATAGAGTCGAAGTTTCATCACATCGCTTGCGCAATTCGCGGACAAAACCTTCTTCTGCCGGGTAAACGCCGGCTTCACCTTGAACGGGCTCAAGGATCACGGCTGCAAAAGTTTTATCAATTTTAGAAATAGAAGATTCATCATTGAATGTGGCAAACTCAAATCCAGGCACCAAGGGTTCAAAAGGCTCACGAAAAGCTTTCTTTGCTGTTGCGGAAAGGCTTCCCATCGTTCGACCATGAAAGCCGCCTTCGAAAGCTAGGATTTTGGATCTTGGCATTCCTTGATCAAAAAAATATTTTCTAGCTAATTTAAGGGCTGCTTCATTGGCTTCCGAACCTGAGTTCAAAAACAAAACCTGATCGGCAAAACTCAATTCACATAAGCGCTTGGCCAGTTTCATAGCCGGGTAATTCCAAAATAAATTAGAGCAGTGCAAAAGTTTGCTGGCCTGGTTCTTGACGGCTTCAGTTATACGCGGATGGCAATGACCAAGATTGTTCACCGCAATTCCCGACGAGAAGTCCAAATATTCTTTGCCTTCCATGTCGTAGAGATACGAGCCCAATCCATGACTCAGAACAAAATCAGCAGGTCGATAGTTGGGAGTAAAAAAATGTGAACAGGATTCAATTAATTCGGAACTTTTGATCTGCATGCTTCAAAAATTACTTTATTTTAACTTACGAGTCAGCAGACTTTAGATGTCTTAAATAATTTACGATTGAGGCCAGGTCATGTTGACGTTTAGCCCGTGCTCTTTGCCATCGTTCAGACGGATCTTTGCTGGTCTCAGCCCAATTCATCCATTCAAAAGCTCGAAGGTTTTGATAGTAATAAACGCTGGCATCTGTTTCACCAAGATAAGCCGAGTCCAGGCCATCCACATAGTATTGTAAGAGTCGAACAATGTATTGCTGTGTTGTTTCTTCGGTTTCTAGCTTTTGAGGATTCCGACCTGTGGCCCAGCGTCCAAGTCTCTGTCCAACGGCAATGGCGGGGATTAACTTTATGGGGTCAGCCACAAACTCTTGATTGGGAAGGGGGGTCTGTAGAATCTCCAAATGCAAGCGAATCTCCAGATTAAGTTCCTGGATGCTCATTTGGCCCGGATCACCGGCTTCTCGTTGAATCCGAATCAAATGGGTTCGAGCGTCTGACGCCGGAATATCTAAGCTTTGATCTGCTTCAGCAAGCTCGGACAGCAGCTGGCACGCATGGGCTAAAGTGGGGCGAGTCGACCCCAAGCCTAAAGACAATAGTCCTCCTAGAAGCGCCCAAATAAGGCGTTTCCTCAAATTTATTCGAAAACCTGCCATCCAAATCTTAAAAGGGAGCAAGTTCTGTGCCGAACTTGGCACTTGAGGATGTTGGCTTCACTTCCCGGAATTGTTGTGGGTTTCGTTATCTGGGTTTTGAGACTGCCTGTGACCTAGCCGGTAGCCGCCCTGATCAGTGAGGTTTACAAGTGAAGTTGTGGCTGGCTCGCTAAAGTGGCTGCATTCTTCCCAAAACTTTCTTCCGAAATTTTATTCCCGGGAAGAGTAAATGCGATTTTTAGACCCAGGCCAAGCGCGCTCGAGCCTGCGAAAGCTACGAGCGCGCGACTTGAGAGTTACGCGTTCACGACAGGCTCGAATGTGCGCGGGAGAGGTCTGAGTTAACGAATCTAGTTTTTATAAACTTTTATTTTCTGAAGCCTTGTCTTTTTGATGTTATTTTTCTGAGGTTATTTTTTTATTTCTTTTGATTTTTTATTTGACGGAGTTTTAGGCGAGCTTTTTATTTTGTGCCAAGAGTTCTTTAAGAAGCTTATCTAAAGTCCGCAGTGCTAGTCTGCTCAATTGTTAAAGCGATAAATTCAAAAAACTTAGAATCTCTTTGAGCGGTTGTCCTTCGGCTCATCTTGTTCGTCCAAAAACTCATGTTAGCGTTTCCATCAAGCGATGAAAGATAAGTAAAAAAAGGAGAATGACATGACAATCAGAAAATTCCCTCTTCACGAAAAGGCTTTGACTCTTTCCAAAGACTTTCGAAGATTAGAAAACGAATTGATCGCGGTGCTTCAAGAAATTGAAGCTCAGAGAATATTTTTGGAACTAGGTTTTAGTTCGATGTTTAAATATGCCACAGAAGCCTTGGGATTGTCCGAGGCCAATGCTTATGCTTTTATTGCGGTAGCTCGCAAGGCAAAGAGAATTCCTCTTTTACAAAAAAGCTTAGATGAAGCTTCGGTTAGCGTCTCTAAGGTTAAGCATATCTTAGCGGTCTTAGAACCTGAGAATTCAGGAGACTGGATTCATAAAGCCAAAACGCTTTCCAAAGCGGAGATCGAAAAGCAGGTGGCGAGTCTTTCGCCAAAGATGAAGAAAAGAGAAAAAGTTCAGTACGTCCGAGAAACAGCTTTGAGAATGCATCTGGAAGTTAACGAAGTGGTGTATCAAAAGCTAAAACGAGTTCAGGAAATTAGTGCCTCAAAAAATTTAGAAGAAACCTTAGAGGCTTTGGTGGATGTCTATTTAAAAACAAAAGATCCGATCGAGAAAGCCAAGCGAATCCAAAAAAAGTCAGCCGCCGCCCCCGGCTCCTACGGGCCGGGCGGCTCGGATCAAAATAAAGGCCATCGACAGCCACCAGCTCGTGTCCTAACAAAAGTCCAAGTCATAAAGTTAAAAATGACTCTTCCTAGGAATAAAGTTTTTGGAAGAAAGGCGATCCCCGCAAAAGCCAAACACGAAGTCTTCCGACGAGATGGAGGGAGCTGCCAGTACAAGGGCCCCAGCGGCAGAATTTGTGGCGAGAGAAAGCTTGTGCAGATTCATCATCTTGAACCCCTCTGGCAAGGAGGGGACCATGCAATAGATAATTTATTGAGCCTCTGCCATCCCCATCATGACTACTTTCATCGGGAGGATAGAAAATACCGACCGAGCAAGCTACTATCGACCTAGCAACGGATCACAATTGAAGTCTTGAGCGGCGGCCTGCTTAGTAAAAAGCCATTCATTGAGCTTGTTTCGCCTTCTAGGCTCGAGGATGGCAGCGATCGAAAACTTCCATAAGTTTTTGTTTTGATACACGTAGATATTTTTGTGTTGTCGATAAGCTCTCATGCCCAAGGAGTTCTTGAATAAATCTCAAATCAGCTCCTTCATCCAATAAGTGGGTGGCGACACTATGGCGCATCAGATGAGGATGAATGCGACGATCGATATTATTTTCTAAACAAAACTTTCGTATCATGCGGCGGGCTTGCCTAGGCCCCAAGGATTTGCCGGGATCTCGTGGCGAGCAGAAAACATAATCACCAAGTTTGTTTGTTTTTTTAAATTTTGCTTCAACAACTTTAGAAAGAGGAATTTCCCGACCTTTTCGGCCCTTACCGAAAAGTCGAATGGTCTTTCGTTGGGTGTCGATGTCTTTCCATTTGAGAGCGCAGGCCTCCGAGATTCTCGCGCCTGTAGCGTAAAGAAATTCTAAAAGAATACTTGTGGGATCATCTTTATCGACAAGTCCAAGGACTTCATCAAAGCTTAAAACCTTAGGCAGGCGATCGGGCTTTTTGATTCTTGGCCAATCAAACCGCTTAAACTCTTGCCACTCATGCTCGCTTTCCAAAAAATCAAAAAACGCGCGATAGCTACAGAGAGCTCGTTCCATGCTTGTGGCTTTCAGTTCGGATTTAAGAAGGGAGCAAAACTTTTGCCATTCGTTTTTGTCTCGAAGCTTGGAGCTTGATTCTAGATAGAAGCTTGCCAGTCGCTTGAGATCGCTTCGTCGGGCTCGGTAAGAGTTTTGAGAAAATTGCGCCTCCAAGGATGATCGCTTGAGGAAGGCCTCGATAAGTTTTCCCAATTGTCTTTCAGCCACTGATCCAACTCCCGAAGGGATCTCTCGGCTTTGAGCGCTTTGCGCTCCGCCTTGCCTAGACGAGCCCTTCCCTTTATTTTAGCGGCTTCGGGAAGTTCCGGCAGGAGGCCGAAATTAAAATTCATGGGCTGAAAATTCTCTTCATCAGAGTGGATAATGAATCTCACAAGGCTTCTCATGGCTGTATTTTCAGGTAGGAGAGGCAGTTCCATCATACACAGTGCAGCATAATGCCCTGTTGCAATGGCTTCGGAGTAACCCTCTGAGCCGGTAATTTGTCCGGCCATAAAAGTCTTGGCGTTGGATTTCCAGTTAAGTTGATCACTCAGGAAGCGAGGGGCATTGATAAACGAATTTCGATGCATTGCCCCGAGGCGTAAAAACTCAGCATTTCTCATTCCAGGAAGTTTTCGGAACACTCTTGCTTGATCGCCCCATTTCATTCGCGTTTGAAAACCAACCATATTTAAAATTTCTCCGGCGGCTTTCTCTCGACGAAACTGAATGACCGCATACGCGCGGTTCTGACCTTCGCGTTTAAGGCCAATGGGTTTCATGCAACTAAAAGCTAAAGTATCTTGACCGCGTTCCGCCAGTACTTCGATGGGAAGGCAGCCTTCAAAATATTTGAGATCTTCGTCAGGTAAATGCCCGGGAGTTTTTTCTGCCGCCAGCAAATCTTCTCGAAACTGTAAATACTCATCTTTTGAAAGCGGGAGATTGAGATAATCCGAAGAATTTGGATTATGTCGAGCTCCCCAAAAAAAATAATCCAAATCCAAGGACTCAAGACTTACAACTGGTGAAGTTGCGTCGTAAAAATATAGGGACTCGCTCCCCAATCGATTAAGAATATCTTCCATCAGGCTTTGTCCCGATAACGGGCCTGTGGCGATCAAGGTCGGGATCCCATCTTCGGGAAGATTTAAAACTTCTTCAGATTTTAGGTCTAAACTGGGCTGTTCCAAGATTTCTTTACTAACTAGCGCGCTAAATTTTTCGCGATCGACGCTCAAAGCTTCGCCTCCCGGAACCCGCGAAGAAAGACCGCAGTCGATCAGGGGCGAGCCGAGAGCCTGCAATTCGGCTTTCAAAAGTCCGTGCGCCGAATGTGGATCTAGAGATTTCAAGCTATTACTGCAAACCAGTTCGGCCGCTCCCGGAAGTCGATGGGCGGCTGAAAACTTTTGAGGCTTTTGCTCGATTAGCTCAACTCTAAAGCCCGCACGAGACAAAACAAGCGCAGCCTCACTTCCAGCTAATCCGGCTCCAATCACTCGAAAATCAAAATTTTTTTTGTTCGTCGGCGTCATTTACGTTAACAAAGGCTGTCAAATATTGAGACTTAGCTATTGGAATCTGAAGTCTACGCAAAGTTTTATTTATTTTAATTGGTTTTTAATCGACACTTAAAGTTTAAAGAGATGGCAGCAAAAAAAACAAAAGCAACAAAAGCCCCTAAAGCGGCAAAGGCCGTTAAGGCCTCAAAAGCCCCCTCCGGGATTAAACGGGGCAATGTGTTAGTAATCGTTGAGTCCCCAACTAAGGCTAAGACGATTCGAAAGTTTCTGCCCAAAGGCTATAAAGTTGAGGCTTGCGTGGGGCATATTCGAGACCTCCCAGCTTCGGCGAAGGAAATACCTGCAAAATATAAGAAGGAAAAATGGGCGAGCCTTGGGATTAATGTGGATGACAATTTTACTCCTTTATATGTCATCCCGACGGTGAAGCAAAAAATCATCAAAAAGCTTAAGGAAGACTTAGAAGAGAGTGATGAGCTGATACTGGCGACAGACGAGGATCGCGAAGGGGAGAGCATCTCTCACCATCTGGTAGAGGTCTTAAAGCCGACTATCCCGGTCAAACGAATGGTTTTTCATGAAATCACAAAGTCTGCGATTCAGGAATCCTTAGAAAATTTTCGTGAGGTCGATCAAGCTATGGTTCGGGCCCAAGAAACCCGACGAATCTTGGATCGATTGGTCGGATATTCTCTTTCTCCTTTGATATGGAAGAAAATTGCCTATGGCCTGAGTGCGGGTCGCGTGCAGTCAGTGGCGGTCAAGATTATTGTGGAGCGTGAGCATCAGCGCTTGGCTTTTAGGAAAGGTATTTACTGTGGAATTTTGGCCAGTCTATCTGCCAAATCTGGTGAGTTCGAGGCCAAACTTGTCAAGCTCAATGGAAAGCGAGTGGCGACGGGCAAGGATTTTGATGAGCATACGGGCCAAATTGCCACGGACAAGAGATCTGATGTTCTGTTACTTTTGAAAGAAGAAGCTGAAAAGTTGGTCCAAAAGCTACCCCAAGCTTCATGGAAGGTTCGAGAGATTACAGAAAAACCCTTATCTCGAAAGCCTGCCGCACCTTTTATCACTTCGACTTTGCAGCAGGAATCCAATCGAAAGCTGGGCTTAAGTTCGCGCGATACGATGCGAGTGGCTCAAAAGCTTTATGAGCAAGGTTTGATTACTTATATGAGAACGGATTCGGTCAATCTGTCGAATGAAGCTATTGAAGCCGCGCGCCGACAAGTCGAAAAACTTTATGGCAAAGAATATTTGAGTCCCGAGATTCGACGTTATCAATCTAAATCGAAATCTGCTCAAGAGGCGCATGAAGCCATTCGCCCCGCTGGCCAAGAGTTTCCTCGACCCGAAGAAACTGGCTTAATCGGTCGCGAGAAGGAACTTTACGAATTGATTTGGAAGCGAACGATTGCGACCCAGATGGCGGACTCCAGACAATTGAGCATTGGTGTGAGTATCGAGGCGGGGGAGGCAGAATTTCAAGCCAATGGAACGCGGATGTTGTTTCCCGGCTTTTTGCGGGCCTATGTCGAAGGCAGCGATGATGTTGAAGCGGCATTAGAAGAACGTGATGTTATTTTGCCCGACCTTAAGCAGTCAGAAAGCTTGAAAACCAAAGAGCTTGAAGTTACCGAGCATGAGACCAAGCCTCCCGCAAGATTTACGGAAGCCAGTCTCGTTCAAACCTTAGAAAAAGAGGGCGTTGGTAGGCCGTCGACTTATGCTTCGATTATTGGGACGATTATTGATAGGGGTTATGTGAGACGAATTAATAATAGTCTCATTCCGACATTTACGGCGATGGCGGTAAATAAACTTTTGGTTCAACATTTTCCCGAACTTGTGGATCTTAAATTTACGGCGCAAATGGAAGAAAGCTTGGATGAGATCGCTGAGGGCAAAAAGAATTACCTCGAATTTTTGACAAAATTTTACTCGGATGAAAAAAATGGCCTTCGCGCCCAAATTGCCTCTCGTGAAAAGAAAATTGATCCTGAAGAAGCTCGAGCCGTTAAGCTTGATGATTTTCCTGATGTTGAATTTAGGATCGGAAGATTTGGTCCTTATTTTGTGGTCAATGAGTCAGTTAAAAAGGGCGGCAAAGCCAGCACGGATGAGGGTGTTATTCGCGCTTCTATTCCTGAAGATATTGCTCCGGCCGATATCAATCAGGAACAAATTGATCATTTGATACAGCTCAAAAAAGATGGGCCGCCATCCTTAGGCGAAGATCCTAAATCAGGCCAAAAAGTTTTTCTGATGAGCGGGCGTTATGGAAATTATTTGCAGCTAGGCATGCCCGATGATCCCGAGACCAAACCTAAGCGCTCCGTCTTGCCGGCCGGTATAGATCCGAAAACTTTGCAACTCGAAGAGGCTCTTGGATATTTGTATTTACCTCGTGAACTGGGGCATGATCCCGAGGGGCATAAAGTTTCGGCTGGGCTTGGAAGGTTTGGACCCTTCGTCGTCAAAACAGGTGGCGGCTTAGAGAAGCCCGAATATCGTTCGCTTAAGAAAACCGATAATGTTTTGACTGTCGACTTTGCACGAGCGACCGAAATTTTTGCTGAACCCAAGCGCGGACGGGGCCGTCGGGGCTCGACGGCTTTAAGAGTTATCGGCGAGCATCCCAAAGATAAGACGCCCTTAGAGATTTATGATGGCCCCTACGGCCTTTATATTAAATGTGGCAAAGTTAATGCCTCTTTGCCTAAAGAGATTAAGCCCGAGGATATAGCCCTCGAAAAGGCTGTCGAGTTAATCGAAGCAAAGCGGGGTTGAAGAAAATGATGAAAGCGAGGCAGCTTCTGCGCTGAGAATGGGATGAGTGTTACATTTACTCCAGGTATCCCTAGCTCAGTGAGCTTTCGGCCTTCGGATGACTGATCTGCGATGCCGATTGTGAGCCGCACAAAGGAGGCGGAGGTTGATGGCTTCGTTTCCACCACCTTTCGCAAATTCATGAATATGATCGAGCTGCAAGGCATGCTTCGATTGGCAGCTTCTGCCGGTCTTTGGATCCACATATTGGCAAACTCCTTTGTCTCGGCTCCAAACTTTTCTCTTGGTTTTGGCGCAGATGTAGCGGCGGGGCTTTGCCGCCACTGCGGCAGTGAAATCCTTTGATGAGTCATTATGCTCCTTAAGCTTGGCTCGGCTTGAAGATTTTTCTGGGGCTTTAGAGGTAATTTCGCCTGTTCTTTTTTTCTTCTCGAGCTCGAGGGCGGATTGAATGGCCATGCAGACCGCCTTTTCTTTACTCGCCCAGGGGTTTTGATGGGCCGTCAGGGCGATATATTCTTGCAGGGCTTGAAGACTTTCGGTGTCGAGATTGATCGAGAGGCGATATTCCTCGGAATTGATCGGGCGTAGGTCTTCGCGTTTGAAGACCGGTTTTGCACCGGCTTCAATCAATTTTCTTTCACATTCATCCTTCGTTGTATTTTCTAAAGACTCGATCAGTTTCATCTTTTCTGGAGCCTTAAGCGTTTTTGGCATCGTGCGGAGAGCTTGGGAAACTTTCGAAAGATGCGTGAGGTTAATGCTGCCGGCTTCAATCTTAGTCTTTACGATAGACTTTTCTGCGGGGGGCAGGATCTTTACCAGGCGCATGCTGGCGATCCGTCTTTGCGCAGCCCCTTCGCTGTATTTCAGAAACTCCGTACAAAAGGAAAAGAGAGATGAATAGCCCCGAGCCAAATAGAGCTTTCGCCTTTCGATTTCTTCGAGCGCTTCAATGATGTCGGCATAAATTTTTCTCTCACTCGCCGAAATGTTTTGAATATGACCTAGAAGTTCGTCGTCCTTAAGCTTTTGAAGTCGGATCATCTTGCATCTCCTTTTCTGCAAAAAAGTCTAACACAAGCTTTTTGGACGAGCGGCAACGCCGTTCATAAAGCCTAAGAGGGAGGGATCAAATTTTTTTGAAATAAGATGAGGAAAATAAAGTAGAAGCCATACCCATACATTTGTACGCATTTTAAATCATCATCGAAGCCAGAAAAGTGAAGCTTCAAAAAACCCGTCAAGAAAAAATATGAGCCCAAATAATCAAAGCTTCAGTGCGCTTGTTGAAGCTGTTGAAGGCTTTTTTATGCCTGAACGCGTGATATCGCGATAACAGTGTGAAAATCACAGGCCGCAGAGTCTGTCCTAAAAGCTAAGGATTTCCGCGAATTATTCATTCATATGACCTTAGTTTTGCGAGTGGGACTAAATTGGACACTCCCCCCTTGTGCCCCGTGTGTCGCCCCTGAGATGGGATCTTTTCCGAATTAGTTGGGATGTAATGCGTTAAATTGAGGGTTTGAGCCCCACCCGCTCATTTGGTGGAATTGAT
>PCXB01000078.1 GCA_002787535.1 Deltaproteobacteria bacterium CG11_big_fil_rev_8_21_14_0_20_45_16 | reverse complement strand
TATTTTATTCTCAAAATCCTCCAAAAAGTAGGCTACCTAAACTCCCAATATTGCTCGCATATGTTTAACTGACCAACAGAATCGGGAAAAAGACACTGAAGGTCGCAATTACTATCGATCGGACTAAAAATCCCCATAGATTTCAAGCCCATAGCTTGGCAAAAGAATTGCTTCAAAACTAGTTCGTGCGAGCCTCTCTTTTTATTTTGGCCTTTATGTTTAGTGGATTTCCTCTGAGCCATTCCTATTCCCTAGAATGCCTCCAGCCAGAGTCTACACCTGAGTTTCTTCGTCAGGCCGAACGTCAGCAACTCGAAAATAAAATAAAAACCAAAGACGCTCTAAATAGGCAGCTTAATGAGGACTGGCAATGGTTTATCGATATGCGCAAGCGAATCATGATTATAAGTGACGAGGCGATAATTAAGGACGGCCTAAATGGGAGCAGTTCTAGGAGAAATCCCACAGCAAAAATTGCTAGTGTTCAGCAAAGGTTTATGTCTCGATTTCTGAAAGAAATTCAATCTGAGAAGAAATTTGTCGAGGATCCGAAACGAGCTGAGCGATTGATTGTGGCTCTGACACTTTATGGCGAGTTCAATACGAACGCCCACAGAAGTTTGCCGCATCTTTTCTGGGCCAATCAAGTTATTCAGAACCGAGCCAATCTTTCACCATGGAAGGATCAGGCGATAGATAGTCGCTATGACCCCAAAGGCGAGGCCAGTCAGTTTTTTAGAAGCGCCAATGCAAACCGAGCTAGCATGGCATTAGTTAAGAGTCAGTTTAGCTCCTGGAACCCGGGGGATTCCAATCTGTCAAAAATCATTTTAGCTAATTCAAGTATTCAGACTCGAGATATCGTGGAGTTTGTAGCGGCACAAGACGCGGGTATTGTGGTGACAAAAGATAACAAGGAGCTCCCGATTCTGACTCACTATATTTCACCCGGAAGTCTACCCATTGCGAGTCAGGAAGAGCGTGAAAAAAATGAAGGGCTAGAGAAAAGATTGCCAAAGGTCGAAGCGCAAGAGTTTTTGGTCGATCGAATATATCCGAATTGGTGGTTTGATTCGGGTACCTTGCAAAGATATACCTCTCAGGACCTACCCGAAATTATTCGCCTCGACCAAGATAACAAGGCTGGACTAGTGTCGGTGGCGGCTGGAAGTTATGAGTCGAAAGTGAATCCTCGACATTTTGTAGGGATAAGGAGGCGAAATTGATTAGCGTGATATTCTTTAGTTTGTTGTCGATTTCAAATCCCACCTGTGAGTTCAAATCCGAAGGCTTGACGATCGCCGGCCTTCCCTTTAGCTCCCCAAACTTGGGTATGGTCGAAAAGCTTGAATCCTGTGAAATATGGAAGGAGGACTCGGATATCCTTCTTCTGCGTGTTCAAAGTCCGAAAGAAGGGACAAGTAGTCTTAGAGAGTCAACGACCTTATTTATTTTAAAAAAAGATAGCTCACAAAATTGGCGGGAAGCTTTTCATTATGTTACGGAGCAGCGAGTTTATCCTTCGAACAAGAGTTCTACTCAGGCAGAAGTTTTAAAATTCCCTCTCGAATTGAAAAGGGACAAGGATGGCAAGGTATTTGTAGTCTTGGCTGCCGTCGATGAAAAGATTCAAATCAAATAAACTTACAACTGGTATTTGTCGCGGAAACTCTTAGGAATATCCGCTTCTTTAATGAGTTGTGTGACCATGCTTTCTAAGACGTCTGTTCGCTTAACCGTTAAAATTTCTTTAGTATCTTCAGGTTTGCTAGCTTTCGTATCCGGTTTGCTATCAAAATTCGAGGCCCGAATAAGGAGCCATGTACCTTGATTCAAGAGAGGCGCGCTTATTGAATTTTTGGAAGTTAGGCTCTGAAGCGCTTTGAGAATGGCGTCGGACTTCGTTAGCTCGGGAATTGGATTGTCTTGAAACAAGTAAACCGAAGGGTAGGTTTTAATTTCGGCTCCGTAAGACTTGAGATCCATCCATTTTAATTTCCCAGAGTTCATCTCTTGTTGCAGGGAACGAATGAGTGTTTCCAGCTTGGTTTCAAGAATGTGCTCACGAATCTGAGACCTGGCTTCTTCGAAACTCATGCTTTCAGGCTCCAATATTTGGCTCACCATATAAACATAGAGATTGTCTTCAAAATTTTCCGGTTCTTGCCATAAGCCTTTGGGAGCTGCGAAGGATTTTTGCAAGACATTGAAAGGAATCAATCGGCTTTTTGTTGAGCGATCGACCGGCGCTGTTTCGACAATTTCAAATCCCATGGCCTTTAAGGCCGTTTCACCATCCGCTTTGCCCACTACCGACGAATCAAGGTCCTTCCGGATTTTCTCTAGATTTGACTTCAATTTTGATTTTGCGATCTCAAAACGAATTTCGCCAGTTCGGTTTCGGAGGCTTTTCTCATTCCCTGCGCGGTCCTTGATATAGATAAGGTGATAACCAAAATCCGTTTCAACTGGCCCAATGACCTTATTTATAGAGTTTTTGGGATTGAAAACAGCCTTAGCAAAGGGACCGACCATATCCTCTTCATTAAAATAGCCTAGATCACCGCCATTGAAAGCCGATGCATAGTCTTCGCTCTTCTGAGTAGCCGTTTGTTGAAAGAAACTTTCAAGTTGAGAATTCTCTTGCCGGCTTTCTTGCATCAAATCATTAAGAACAGCCTTAGCTTTCGATAAGGAGCTTGGTGATTTTTCGGAAAATAAAATATGGTAGGCACGAGCACGTTTTTGGCCCCATTTTTTATCAGTCGAGCCCTTCACACTTTCATCAAAGTAATTTTTAACTTCGTCCTCGGAAACCAGAATCCCCTGACTAAGCCTAAGGTTGTCAAGGCTGGCGATTTTTAAAATTCTTTTCTCAGCACGCAGATACTGGCCGGCATTTTTTTCAAAATAATCTTTCTCTTCATTTTGATCAATTTTTAGCTTTCCAGATTTGGCTGCTGAGTTTGTCGTGAAGCTGGCTGTCTGAATATCCGCCCGTGAGTTTTGGACTTTCTCCTCATCCATTTTCTCAGCCTTTGTTGCCCAAATATTATTGTCTAGGCTGGCACTCAAGCGTTTGGCAGAAATTTCTTCTTCCAAACTTTTTTCAAAAGATCGCGGGTTCATACCATTGGATTCCAGCACAAGTTGATAGATACGAGGCGAAAATCGTTTGAGCTGAGGGTCTTGAAAGGCTTCAATCTTTTCAAGTTCTCTAAGAATATCCTCTTTTCCCACAACAATACCTAGGGCACGGGCTTTTTGAGACATCACTTTGCGAGTTACTAATTCCGAGACAACGCGTTTTTCAATAAAATCCTGAAGATTTTTATTTATTTTTTTGCCCTGGCCAAAGAGTTGTCCATAGACTTCCAGTTGCCGGCCAAGAACTCTTTGAAATTCGCGATAGGAAATTTCCTCTCCATTGACCGTGGTCAAAACATTGATGGAACCAGGGTCCTTAGAGAAGCTCCCCCAAAAGATGAAAGTCAGGATGATGAATCCAAAGATAGCAATGGTAAAAAATGAGTTGCGCTTGTTCCGAAAAAAATCCATAGACATGTCGATTAGTCTTCCAGAATGCTGGTCGACCCGCAAGTGGAGAGGCGGGGTCTAAAAGCTGATCGGAATTGTTAATTTTCTGTAGCCAGCGCTGTAAATCCTCCTTTAGGTTATCATAGTGATTTTAGATTCATTTTTAGGCATGTTTTCGAATGATTTGGCGATTGATTTGGGGACCGCCAATACACTGGTCTACGTTAAGGGCAAAGGGATCGTATCTTCGGAACCATCCGTTGTGGCTGTCGAAAAAGATACTCGCGGAACGAGGCGGGTACATGCTGTAGGTCGCGAAGCTAAGGAAATGCTCGGGCGTACACCGGGTAATATTGTAGCCATCCGTCCGATGAAAGATGGAGTTATTGCGGACTTTGAAGTTACCGAGGCCATGCTTCGCTATTTCATTGGTAAAGTCCATAATCGGCGATTTGGGCTTCGGCCACGGATTGTCATTTGCGTTCCTTTCGGTATTACGGAAGTAGAGAAGCGGGCCGTTAGGGAGTCAGCTGAGTCGGCCGGGGCACGTGAGGTTTATCTAATCGAGGAACCTATGGCAGCAGCCATCGGAGCTGGACTTCCCATAACTGAACCAACAGGCAATATGATTGTTGATATTGGTGGAGGAACCACCGAAGTTGCTGTCATATCACTTGCTGGAATCGTCTTTAGCAGTTCTGTTCGAATGGCTGGAGATCGAATGGATGAAGCCATTGTTCATTATATGAAGCGCAAGTACAACTTAGCGATTGGCGAGAGAACAGCGGAGCGAATTAAAATTGAGCTTGGTTCTGCCTATCCTGACTCGGATCGGAACGAAAAAACTATGGAAGTCAAGGGAAGGGATTTGGTCGCGGGAATTCCGAAAACCCTTGTAGTCTCTTCGGATGAAGTTCGCGAAGCTTTGGCGGAGCCAATTAATGCCATTGTAGAAGCGGTTCGAATGGCTTTGGATCGGACGCCTCCGGAGCTTTCCGCGGATATTGTGGATAAGGGCATCGTTTTGGCAGGCGGGGGCGCATTGTTGCGTAATTTGGACATTCTTCTGCGCGAAGAGACGGGTCTTCCCGTGATGATTGCCGACGACCCTCTTACGGCGGTCGTTCGGGGATCGGGCAAAGTGCTGGATGAGTTAGACCTTTTACGCAAGGTCACGACTCGCTAGAATAATACATAGAGACGATGTTAATACCTGGCTTTCATCAAAGGCGCTCGTGGCTTGTTTTTTTGCTTATCCTCATAGTAGGGCTCAATCTTTATTTCAATTTTTCATACAAAACTCCTGTTGATGAAAGGGCGATGTGGATTGATCAGTTCTTTGCCAAGGTGTTGAGGCCGTTTCAGTTTGCGATCTTGAAGTCGGAGCAATTTACTAAGAATAGCGCAGGAAGTCTGACGGAGTTGTTTCAAGCTAATTCTGAGAACCGTCGCCTTAAGACCCAATTACAGGCGCAGGCCTTGGAACTTCAATTGATGGAAGAGCTTCGTCTTGAAAACCAAAGGATGAGAGTTCTTCTCGGTTTTAAAGAAGCTCAAAAAAACTCTTTTCTGCCGGTAAAAGTAATCGCCACGGATCCAAGCGCCTTGTTTAGAACAATTATTATTGATCGAGGGGAGAGTAATGGGGTCAGACCATCGATGCCCGTTATCAATACAAATGGCGTCGTGGGGAGGGTTTTTGAAGTCGGCCTTTGGAGCTCTCGAGTTTTGATGATTTCAGATGTGAACTCTCGTATCGATGCGATCGTTCAGCGTTCGCGGGCTCGTGTGATTGTGGCGGGCACTCTTGGCGGAGGATTGGGGCTGCGGTTTTTGCCAAGGCGACAGGACATTCAGGAGGGGGACTTGCTTGTTAGCTCTGGATTGGGGGGCTTGTTTCCAGCTGGTTATCCCATTGGGAAGATCACGTCTCGGCGAAAGAACCCTAATGATGTTTTGGAAGACGCCGAAGTTGAGCCCCTCGTAGATTTTAATCGATTGGAAGAGTTGTTTATTGTAACGAATTTTGAAAATCAAAAGGGTTGAGGGAAAATGCTTGAAGCCTATGCAGATTATCCTCGGAGCTCCGTCGCCAAGGATCTGTTGATTGTTTTGGCTTGGGGATTGTGGGTCAATCTCGTTGCTGGCCTAGAGCTGCCAGGCTGGATTTCGGTGAGTGGCGCTGGTTTTCTGTTGATGTACGGCGCCTATGCCTGGCGATTTGTTTCCGGGGCTTTCTACCTTATGTTGGCTTCTTGGATTTTTGGCAGTTTGTCTCTTACGTTGTCCGGATTTTATTGGTTAAGTTTGTATCTTATTTTTCTGATTCTTAAATTGGCGCAGTTGCGTTTTATGGTCAGGACAAAGTATCAGTTTGCCGCATCTGTTTTTTTGATCGTATTAACGCTTAATGCCTTGCAAACCTTTATGTTGCTACAGATCTACAAGGGTTCTCATTTTTATTGGGCGTTGCTTGGGAGCGTCTTCGCAAGTGCGCTCGTACAGGCTGTGATCGGTCTATTCGCGTTCGAATTTCTAAAGCGGATCGTGGGGTTAAAGTAGATGCGTTTATCCGATCCCTACAATGTTGCTGATCTCAAACCCCGCGCTATTGGACTTGCTATTTTTTTTGGAGCCCTTGTTTTTTGCCTCTTAGTTCGCCTTTGGTATTTGCAGATTTGGAGGGGGGATGAATACCGAGCCTTTAGCGACAGAAACCGCTTTAAGATTAAACGGATTTCGGCTCCTCGGGGGAAAATTTTTGATCGAAATGCAAAGCTCTTGGCCGACAATCGCCCTCGTTTCGATGTTCTTTATACTCGAGGCTTTTCGGATGATCCTGAGCTTGAGCTTACCAAGCTGAAAGATATTTTTGGCTGGAGCACCGAAGAGAACGCTGCGCGAGTTGCACAAGTTAAGGCTTCGGCGCCTTACCAATCTAGACGACTGGCTCGAGATATCAGTTGGGATCAGTTGGCGAAAATTGAAAGCCGAAGCTTAGAGTTTTTAGGCGTCGATGTTGATGTGATCTCGGTAAGAGACTATCTCTATGGTGACGCTTTTTTTCATACGATTGGATACACTGGCGAGGTTGACGATAGAGATTTGGATCGACTCCAAGGGCGTTATCCTGATCGCGAATATCGATTGGGCGATCAGATCGGTGTGATTGGATCAGAAGCGCTTTACGAGCCATACTTGAGGGGTCGAGATGGACGGGAATTTACGGTCGTAGATGTTAAGGGTCGACCCGTTGAGCGTACAGGATTGGATTGGTTTGATAAGTCGAACTTACAGGAAGCTGTCGCAGGCCGTTCTTTAACTCTTAGCCTGGACCTTGAATTACAGCTTACGGCGGTACGAGCATTTGGAGAAAATATTGGTGCTGCCGTCGCCTTGGATCCACAAACAGGTGAGATTCTGGCCATGGTTTCGCGTCCAGCTTTGGATCCAAACCTGTTTACGCAACAGATTAGCGGCAAGCAACTTGCGGAATGGCGTGATCGTGAGGACAAGCCCTTTTTAGATCGGACTTTGGGGGAGCACTATCCTCCGGGAAGTACATTTAAGATTGTCATGGCAACTGCTGCTTTAGAAACTGGCGTGATTCAACCAGATACAATTATTTATTGTCCGGGATCATTTCGACTAGGCTCCAGAGTTTGGAGTGACCATAATCGTGCTGGCTTTGGTTCGATTACCGTTCATGATGCGATTCAGAGATCTTCAAATGTTTTTTTCTTCAACGTTGGATTGATGCTTGGACTCGATACGATGTACCACTGGTCGAAACTGTTCGGCTTGGGACGTCGGACCAACTTAGGAAACGAGGTTTTTGAGTCGGATGATGGTAAAGTTGGGAAGGTGGCCAAACTATGGCGGTTCAATTCGGAGCAGAGTGGTTTTATACCCAGCGAGAATTGGGTGAATCAGGTAGGCAATACGACAATCAAAGCCGAGACCATCAATGCGGGGATCGGTCAGGGAGCTTTTTTGCTAACCATTACTCAACTGGCTAGAATGATTTCGATCTTAGGAAATTCGGGAAAAGTCTTTCAACCCCAGCTCCTTAAAAAGATGTCCTCGGCTGATGGACTTCGCGAAAGATCTTTTAAGGCCATTTTGGAAAACCAAATTGAATTTCAAGAGAAATCTGTCAAGACGGTGACGGAGGGAATTCGTGCGGTCGTTAATGACCCGGGTGGAACGGCAATGCGTGCTCGTTTAAAAAATTATATCGTCGGAGGGAAGACTGGCACGTCCCAGGTCGTTGGATTGCTGCGTGCAAAAGCAGACAAGGATCGCGAGGACTATCAGGATCATGCGCTCTTTGTCGGGATGGCGCCTCTGGAGCATGCTCGGATTGCAGTTGCCGTCATCGTGGAGCATGGTGGACATGGTGGAACGACGGCCGCACCTATAGCCAGGGCGATGATGGAGAATTATTTATCTCGAAACTTTCCTGTGGAGGCGAATCTTGGACAAAGAACGACGATCCACTGATCGAATGAGTCAAAATTTTGATTGGGGCTTTCTGGGGTTGATCATTTTGATCTGTATGTTGGGCCTGATGACACTCTATAGCTCGTCCTATATGAATCAGATCGAGGTATTTTATAAGCAGATGATTTTTGTTGGTGTCGGCCTCGCCGTGGCCATGCTTATCGCTCTACTCGACTACCGAATTTTTGAAAGTTTGGCTTGGCCATTTTATGGCGTCGTTATTTTACTTTTAATTGGCGTGGATCTTTTCGGTAAGACAGCGGCCGGTTCGCAACGCTGGCTTCCATTAGGGCCGGTTCATATCCAACCCTCCGAGCTTGGTAAGTTTGCAATTGTTTTAATACTTGCACGATTTTATGCACGAGATAAAGCTCCACCGCTAGAAGGCTATGGCTTGCGCGATCTTTGGCCCGTGTTTGTGATTGTAGGCGCACCTGTTTTATTGGTCTTTGCGCAGCCTGACCTCGGGACGGCGCTGATGATTTCATTTGTAGCATTTTCGATCATTCTCTACTGCCGCTTGAGAATTAAGTCCCTGATTGCGATTGTTTTAACGGGTTTGATCGCGGCACCCTTAGCGTATAATTTTGTTCTAAAGGAATATCAGAAGGACCGAGTTAGAACCTTCATTGATCCTCAGCGCGATCCCCTTGGCGAGGGCTATCATAGTATTCAGAGTATGATTGCCGTTGGAAGTGGGCAGTTTGCTGGAAAGGGCTATCTAAAGGGAACCCAAAGCAAACTCGAGTTTTTGCCCAAACATCATACGGATTTCATTTTTTCTGCTTTTGCGGAGGAATGGGGATTTGTGGGAGCCGTGATTATGCTCGGGCTCTATCTTTTGATGACCTTGATGGGGATCGACATCGCGCGAAAATCAAAAGATCGATTTGGATCGATTCTGGCTGCAGGAGCCGTGTCGCTCTTGATTTGGCATGTCGTTGTCAATGTTGGGATGGAAATAGGTGTTCTGCCCGTTGTAGGCGTAACGCTTCCGTTTTTTTCCTACGGAGGAAGTAGTTTGATTACGAATATGCTCGCCGTCGGACTTTTACTGAGTGTTTCGTTTAGGCGTCATATTTTTTAGTTCTTGCTGCCGACGATAAAGGCAATCCAAACGGGGCAATTTTCTTCTTTTTCCGAGGCATAAAACTCGCCCGTGCCATGTCCGTTTCGGTCGTCTTTTTCCCAATAAACCCAGCTTCGTTTAAAGCCCGCCTCTGCCATGCATTCGCGAAGTTCCGGAATGGTCCAAACGCGCCAATCATAGGTAAAAGCCCGCTTCATCTTCTTCCCACCCTTGATTTCATACGAGATAGAAAAAAATCCATCATGAGTAATCGGATTGAATCGCTCCAGTTGCCAAATATAAGTAAATGGAGTTTTTCCGAGTTTATAACGATGACGATCCTTATGTAGCTCCATCATTTCGTATCCACCCACGATATCCAAAAAAAACAATCCATCGGATTTAAGGGATTTTCTAACTTGGGAAAAATAATGGATCATTTGTTCTCGCTTCTTAAAGATCCAATACGAAAAGTTACAAGCTGCAATTAAATCAGCGGACGGCTTTGTGGGTTTTAAAACGTTTTGTACTCGAATGCTTAATCGGTTTTGCTGGTCTTTTGTAAGTTCCGGCCAGTGAAACTCTTTGCCATAACTGATGGGAACTGGATCGATATCCAAGCCTAAAGCAGAATTATCGCGGTGGATTTTTACCCATTCAGAGGCAATCTTAAATGTCCCACAGAAATCCTCTCTAAATGAGTGAGGTTTGTAGCCTCGAATTCGTGTGTATAATTTATAAAGAATTTTCGCGTCGTCGGCGGCATCCTGCACAGAAGCCTCATACAATGCGTATTTGCTGATATTTTTAAGGGCGATAGATTTACTCATGGATTGAAGGTTGAGGTTCACTCAAAGCCGCATAAGAATCAAGCGCTAGCCCCTAGAAAGACAGCCTTTATGCTTGCCCATATTGAATGGGCTGATTAATTTTTCCGTTTAGATATTGCTTAACTAATATAAAGGAGTTTGTTGATGAGTTTGGCCGCCATGCCTTCTGTTATTGCAGGTCTTTTGGGACTTGTTGTTGTGATGATACTTTATCGAAAAGTAGCTGCTGCCAATGTTGGCTCAATCAAAATGGCAGGTATCGCGGATGAGATTCAAAATGGAGCCATGACTTTCCTCCGTCGAATGTATCGAATTCTTGTGTTTTTTGTAATTGTCGTCGCTATTTTGATTGGCTTTGGCATTGATTGGGATACTTCGATGGCTTTTGTAGCGGGGGCCCTTTGTTCTGCTTTGGCTGGTTTTTTTGGGATGAAAGCGGCAACCAAGGCTAATGTTAGAACCGCAGCAGCGGCTCAGGACAAGGGTCAGGCCGCAGCGCTTGTTATGGCCTTTCAGGGTGGCGCCGTTATGGGCCTTTCCGTGGCAGCCTTAGGTTTGATTGGGTTGGGAGGCCTGACTTGGTATTTTGGATTCGATGCACATTCGGCAGCAATCATTTCTGGTTTTTCCATGGGAGCATCATCCATTGCATTGTTTGCTAGAGTAGGCGGAGGAATCTATACCAAGGCTGCTGATGTTGGTTCCGACCTAGTCGGTAAAATTGAAGCGGGAATTCCTGAGGATGATCCTCGTAACCCTGGAGTAATCGCGGACAATGTTGGAGACAATGTCGGGGATGTCGCTGGAATGGGCGCCGATATTTTTGAATCTTATGTTGGGGGTATGGTAGCGGCTGTTGCTATTGCTTCGACGATGGCAGCTCAAGAGCTTATAAACCTAACCTCAACCGCAGAGGATACTGGCCGAGTGGCTCTCATGATGCTTCCTCTCAGTTTATCGGTAATTGGCTTGCTTGCCTCAGTTATTGCTGTTGGGGCCATGAATATTTTGAAGGCCTGGGATCCCGCGAAGGCTCTGCACGGTTCTTCGGTTGTGGCGGCGATTTTCTTTTTGATCGGCACTTACTATTGGGTTGGTTATACGAATCTTAGCATCGGGATTGTTTGGGCAATTTTGGCTGGAACAATCGGCGGATTACTAATTGGATTTGTAACGGAATACTATACGGCTCGAGGACCGGTTATGAGGATTGCTCAAGCTTCTAAAACAGGACCTGCCACCAATATCATTACCGGTTTTGCCGTTGGATTAGAGAGCTGTGTTCTTCCACTCATGATCATCGCAGCAATTATCTATGTCGCATTTGCTTCGAGTGGCCTTTATGGAATTGCATTGGCTTCAGTTGGCATGTTGGCAACGGTTGGCATAACCATGTCGGTCGATGCTTATGGTCCAATTGCTGATAACGCTGGCGGAATTTCTGAAATGGCAAAATTAGGACCTGATGTTCGAAAGATTACAGATAGCCTTGATGCTATCGGCAATACGACAGCGGCGATTGGCAAGGGCTTTGCGATTGGGTCGGCAGCCTTGACAGCCTTGGCTTTATTTTCGGCCTACGGCCAGGTCGTTAATGCTGTTCGGCTTCGAGAAAGTCTAGAGCCCATTGTGATGAGCATTTCGAGTGCAGAGGTTGTTATTGGTTTATTGATTGGAGCCATGGTGCCTTTGTTTATTGGAGCTCTGACCATGACAAGCGTGGGGCGTGCTGCGGGAGCGATGGTTGATGAAATTCGGCGTCAGTTTCGGGAAATTCCAGGACTGTTAGCGGGAGATGAAAACGCTAAGCCTGATACGACCAGATGTGTGGATATCTCGACGAATGCTGCTTTGAAGGAAATGGTGCTTCCTGGTTTGGTTGCCGTGGCCGCTCCCGTGCTTGTTGGCTTTTTAATTGGACCTGAAGCTTTAGGCGGGATGCTTGCGGGGGCGACTCTTACGGGCGTGGTCTTAGCCTTGCTGATGGCCAATTCTGGTGGAGCCTGGGACAACGCAAAGAAGGCAATTGAAAAGGGAGATCTCGCAGGAGAAAAGAAAGGCGGAGAAGCTCATAAAGCGGCCGTTGTCGGTGATACAGTTGGAGACCCCTTTAAAGATACTTCAGGGCCTTCGATGAATATTTTGATCAAACTCATGTCGATTGTTTCCTTGGTCATTGCTGCCAAGATTGCTATGGGGGGCTTACTTGAATGAGTCTCCCAAGATTCATCCGTTTTTTTTCTGTTGGAATCATGGCTATAGTTTGCCTTGTTTCTTGTGAAAAATTTCGCAGCCCATCGACTGATAAAGCAATCCAAAAAAAGGATGATACCAAAATGGTTAAAATTACTACTAACCTAGGAAGTTTTGAGATTAGTTTAGATGCTAAGAAGGCACCGATCAGTGTCGAAAACTTCATCGAATATATTGAGAATGGCCATTACAATGGCACCATCTTTCATCGTGTGATCGATGGATTTATGATTCAAGGGGGCGGATTCGATAAGGATTTCAATCAGAAACCTACGCGAGCCCCCATTAAAAACGAGTCGTCAAACGGCTTGCAGAATAAAGCGATGACGATCTCAATGGCGAGGCTTCCAGATCCGGACAGTGCGACGGCCCAGTTTTTTATTAACCTCATCGACAATTCGAATCTTGATGGGTCGGCCTCCCAGCCTGGCTATGCGGTGTTCGGGAAAGTCACGAAAGGCCAAGATATTGTTGAAAAAATTGGCAAGCTTCCTACTACCTCTAAGTTATATTATGACGACGTACCCGTGGAGCCGGTGATTATTGAAAAAGTAGAGGTTCTACTTTAGAGCTTCGGGGGCTTATATAAAAGCGGTTACGAGTTGTTTAATTTGTTCTTTGGATCCAGCGCCCACCATTTGATTCTTTTCACTTCCGGCGACAAAGACCTTCAAAGTGGGGATGCTTCGAATGCCAAGTGAGCCCGGTGTCTGGGGGTTGTCGTCGACATTCATTTTTACGACTTTGACCTTTCCCTCAAGCTCTTTCGACAGCTCTTCGACGACCGGAGCAATGGCGCGGCAAGGTCCGCACCAGGCGGCCCAAAAATCTACCAAAACAGGAATGGGAGATTGCAAAACTTCGGTTTGAAAGCTGGAATCTGAAACTTCGGTTACATTTGCCATAGGAGCCTATTCAAGCGGAAGTTATTGTCAGCTGTAAAGTTTCTTATTGAAGAAAGCCAGTTCTTCGCTTTCTTGGGATTTTCGGCCAAAATGGAGGCTGCATGGGGGTCATATTCAAAATTAAACTACCTGATGAAGATCGGAGTCTGTCTTGGGCTTTGTTGGACATCAACCTTAACAGGCGAACTGGGCTCTTGGCTGTTGAATCGAGTGCTGCTGGCATGCCGGATAGTCGGAAAGAGATCATTTTTCAGCAGGGTGAGCCGATTGCAGTAAGTTCTAATAGGAACCAAGAAAAATTGAGTCAGCATTTGCTTCAGGCAAATCTGCTTAAGCGCGAACAATTGGACGCGCTCGTTAAAGCGGGAGTCGACCTTAGTCAAAACGAAAAGCTCATAGGAGCTCTTATGCAGCGAGTTTGGGTGGATGCTGCGAAACTTCCCGAGATTTTAGGGGGTTTTTTTAAGGATAAGCTTTTCAGTATATTGTCGCTTCGAAGAGGCGTGGCTGAATTTCACGAACTTCCTCAACTTCCTGAAAATGTCTTTAAGATCGATGAATTCCGCTTAACTGGTGAGTTTAAAAAGTTACTTTGGGAGGAAGTTAAGGCGCGCTACGACGAGGCTTACTGTCGTTCACGTAATTCTAGGCGTCAGGATGCAAAAATAAAATTAATGGGTGAATTTGTGCTTCCCCTGGCGCCAGCCGAACTAAGAATTTGGAATCAAATGCGAGCCCAAGGGGCAAGTCTGAAGGATCTTAATTTATTGAGTCTACAAATGCTCGTGATTGCAGGAGAGTTTGGCTTAATTACTTGGGGGGAAGCCTCGGGCAATAAGCTTGAGTCCGAATTAACTGAATTGTCGAGTCGATTCAAAAAGAGTCGTCCGTGGGAAATCTTAGGCATAACCCGTGAGGCTTCCGCGTCGGACTGTAAGAAAGCTTATTTGCAATTGGTAAAGAAGTATCATCCAGATCGCCTACCCGAAGACCTGAAGGAGTCTCTACGGACGATCAGTGAGAGTTTGCTAGCTCAGATCAATGAAGCTCACGACATTTGGGCTGATAGCGAGCGACGAGAAGAGTTTGAAGCGGAAGAGAAATTGAAAGAAATGGGAGGCATGGAAGGGATTGAGCGGAAGCTGAAAGCCGAAATGAGATTTAATGAAGCTATTATGGCTATCCGAAGGAAACAGTTTGCTCCCGCCTTGTCGATTCTCAAAGAGATTGAAAAAGATATTGATATTCCTGATTATCCAACAGAAAGGGTTTACGCTGAATTGATGTGTGGGCTTGAAGCCAAGGAAAATATGCTGCCAAAGCTTCCTGATTTTCATAGGCAAGTTGATAAGGTTCTTAAACAATTTCCGAGACATGCTCAGAGTTGCTTCGTAAAAGCATGGCTCCACAAAGTCGCGCAACAAGAAAACGAGTCTTTGATGTGGTTCGAAAAAGCCATAGAAATTGAACCGAACTTTGCTGAAGCCGGATCTGAGGCACGCTTGATTAGAATGAGGCGAGAAAAGCCGAAAGGCGGCGGGGCGTCTTCGTGGTTTAAGAAGGACAAGGGATAGAGATGGAGTTAGTCGTATTATCTCTAGTATCGATGCTCGATTTGATAAGCAGTTTTTATCTCTGGCAGTTTCTGCGCCTTTTGCGTCCGAGCTACCTGCAGATAACTAAACTTCTCTTGATATTTGCAATTTCGATTCAAAGTTCGTTCATTGCCTTCGAACTGATTACAACGAGTAATATTGCAAGTCTTCCTAGTTGGTTTAGCCATATCGTTCTTACGGAAATTGTGGGGATTGGTTGTTTGGGTCTTCTGCATTGGAAGCGACTCTTGCCAGTCGTTCTTTTGGCATTGGTACTCAGTTCGTTTGTCGTAGCGATTGTTCCGTTTTATTTAAGTTCTGGAGCCATATTGAGCCTGCCGAGTTTGTGGTTATGGTTACATATCGTTCTTATGATTGTCGGGGAAGTCTTGTTTTTGTTTTCGGCATTGGTGAGTTTGGTTTATATCGCTAGTTCTCGCCAGCTTAAGAATCGAGAATCGCCGTCCTGGTTAACAAGCTCTTTGAGTTTGCCAAAACTTGATGAGGTGCTGGGGCGCTTAATGGTTGCCGGAGTGTTTTCGTTGAGTTTCGGAATTTTGTTAGGAGGCTTCTTTGCGGAACGTTTTTGGAAGGGGGCATGGTGGTTGGATGCCAAGGTTCTCTTTGCTCATTTTACTTGGCTAATTTATTTTCTGATTCTTTTGTTACGATGGCTTAAGCCATCTTGGCGAGGACAAAAAAGCGCTTGGCTCGCGAGCTTAAGTTTTTTTTTGGTGTTAATGGTGTCCGGTGCGATTGATTTGGCCTTTCATACGAAACATGATGAACTAAAAATAAATGGTGCAAGTGACGAGTGAAATACTGGGTTTGTGGAGTTGATTTCAAGACAGCTAGCCTTGACGAACGAGTCGAGGCTTCACGATGGATTTTAAACTCCGAAGTTGACACTCGCATACGTCGTGAATGCGATGAAAGTTTAATTTTATCTACCTGTAATCGAGTTGAACTTTACGCTTGTTCACATACGGATCCCAAATCCTGGATTTTTGAATCTTCCGGAATGAGTGAAGTCTTAATCTCGAAGTTTTACTTTCACTATGAGCGAGCAGCCCTTGAGCATCTTTTTAGAGTGGGTTCGAGCCTTGAGGCGATGGTCCTAGGCGAAACACAAATCACAGGGCAGGTTCGGCGAGCCTATCTGCAGGCTTGCGAGCAGTCTCGAGTTCAAAGTCAGCTCCATCGATTTTTTCAGGAAGCCTTCCGAGTGGCTAAACGAGTCCGTACGGAAACGGAAGTGGGACAGTTTGCCGTAAGTATTCCTTCCATAGGTGTCAAATTGGCTGAGAAAGTCCTGGGGGATTTGAGTCAAAAAAATATCGGGATTTTGGGGCTAGGGGAGATCGGTCAGGCCGCCGCAGAACACTTTGCCAGTGTTCAGCCAAAAAAACTTTTGCTCTACAATAGAACTCAAACGGTGGCCGAAACTCTTCGGGACAAAATGCAGGAAGAAGGTATGGCCGTTGAAGTGCTGTCTAAGCCTGAAGATATTGTTAGTCGTGCGGATGCACTAATTCTAGCAACCTCTGAACCTATTTTAAGTGAGCAAGACTGGAATCGACTTTTATCTAAAACCGGAACGACTTTATTTATTTTGGACTTAGCCGTTCCGCCGACCATTCGGTCCGCTTATGGATCTAACAGCTTTTTGTATTATGTAGATGACTTGAAACGAATTGCTCAAGATAATACGCGGCTTAGGGAGCAAGAACTGGGTCGAGCCCATCTACTTGTGGCCGAGGAAGTTCAAAAGACTTGGCGGGCTTATGAGTCGACAAGCATTGACGAAATTTTTAAGCTCCTCAATGAGAAAGTTGAACAGCTTCGGGTTCGAGAGTTGAAAGAATTGAAGTCCCGCCTTTCCGAGATCACTGAGAAGGACTGGACTGAGATTGAGAAAATGAGTCGCCGGTTGAGTTCAAAAATATTGCAGGATCCTATTATTGAGTTGAAGGCTCGAGTCTCGGAAAAGGAAGAAGGAGATCATTGGACCAATGCATTCAAGAAACTTTTTAAGATTTGAGGCCTGAGGCTATGTCGCATAATTATATTATTGGAACAAGAAATTCACCTTTGGCGATGTGGCAAGCGCAATTCGTTCAATGGCTGCTTGAAGAGCAATGGCCGGAAGATCAGTTTTCAATCGTCGGTATAACTACGAGTGGCGATGACAAGTCCATTAGTCTTTCAGAGTCGGGGGGCAAGGGACTGTATATTAAGGAATTGGAAGAGTCGTTGCTAAGAAATGATGTCGACCTTTGTGTCCACTCTTTAAAGGATTTGCCAGTAAAATTGCCCACTGGATGTAGTTTGGCTGGAATCATTGAACGTGGAGAAGTTCGAGATGTATTTCTGAGTCGAGACAAAAAACCACTGGCGGATTTTAATGAAGGAATGAAAATAGGAACTTCAAGTTTAAGGCGGCGCGCTCAGCTTGGTTCCCAGGGCGTACGATGTGAGATTGTGAATATTCGCGGGAATGTCGATACGCGAATAGAAAAGATGATGAATGGCGAGGTCGACGGGTTGATTATGGCGGCAGCTGGAGTTTTGCGGCTCGGCCAAGAAAGTTTTATCACTGAATACTTGGATCCGAAGATCTTTGTTCCGGCGCCTGGCCAAGGTGCCATTGCGCTGGAATGTCGGGAAGATGATGACAATTTGCGATTGAAACTTCGTCGAATTCATGATGATGAGTCTGGCCAATCAGTGGCTGCGGAGCGGGCTTTTTTGGAAGCCATGGGGGCCAACTGTACGCTTCCTCTTGGAGCATGGTGTGAGATTGAGCAGTTTCAAATGCGCTTACATGCGTTTTTGTCGGATCCAGATGGTTTGAGTATTATGATGGATACCAATGTAGCGCCTGTCGGGCACGGAGAAAATCTAGGATTGAAGTTAGCCGAAAGGTTTATGGCCCAAGGGGCTCAGCGGATTCTTGAAAAATGTCCGCAAAATTGAAAACGCATAGAAATCTATTACTATTGCGAGAGCGGGAGCCAAGATGGTCGAAGCGCCCCGATCTCAAAGGCAGAAAACTTTATTTTTTACCGCTGATCAAGTTTAAAAAATTATCGTATCGATGCCCCAGGCGATCTTATGATTTATCCATCTTTAGTTCGGCAACAACTTTAAGTTATTTGAAGAGGCGACCCAGGTCAAATGCTGTACTGGCGATAGGAGCGTCCACGGCTTCCGCCATACAACGTGTAAAAGGCGAACGACATTTTATTTTAAACAATGGAAATTCAACAAAGGTGCTCTCATGGATTAAACGAAAGTATTCGAAACCTGTTTCCATTTTTTTTGCGCGATCACAGATTGGTGATTCGACACTCATACAAGCTCTAAGAGGAATGGGACATTCAGTATTTGTTTGCCATCCTTATGCGACAAAAATTATAAGACGCCCGAAGGCGCTATCAGCTGTCATAAAATCAAAGTCTATAGGCGAAATTTTTTTTACAAGTCCTTCAAGTGTCACAGCCTTTTTTCGATCTTCCACTCGGCGTTCTAGAGCTTCCTGGGGGCTAAGATACAGCTGTATTGGGCCTACGACCGCAAAACGATTAAGGGACTTTGACAAGAGATCATGAAGCGTTTATTGATCCAAACCAGTTATGGCGAATGACTTACCAGAAAAGCATGGGACAAAGCTCATTGCGGAAGCGAAGTTGGAGCCCATTGAATTTAAGTACCAAGACCCGCCGAGTTTGATTTATTTTACATGCCCAGAGGGTACAAGTTTATGCCCACGTTCGGGCTTTCCAGACTTTTGGACCGCACATATTTGGTATGTCCCTCAGAAATATCTTGTCGAACTAAAGAGTCTGAAGATCTATATTAATAAATTTCGAAATGAGTCGCATTATCACGAGGAACTTGCCCATCTCATTCTTCGGGATTTGGTTGAAGTTTTGAGGCCCCATTATCTTAAGATTGTCATGGATTATACACGGCGGGGAAATATTCAGACCGATGTGATAGTCGAGAGGTTTGAGCCAAGCTATCAAGGCCCGCGTGCGCCTGAATGGAAAGTGCGATATGATTTTCGCTAGCGACTCAAATCTTCGATCATTTCGTTTAATATCGCCTTGTCAGGATCAGCTTCGTTAAGAACTTTATCTGTCAGCTCTCTAATCTTGATCATCTCTGCACCCTCAGAATAAAAATAATCGGCATGGGCGTAACGCATAAAATATATAAAACGAATGAGGCTATCTTTCAATTCAGTGTCTTTGAAGGTTTGTTCATTATTATAGTAGATGTTTAGGGCTGAAAAAATCATATAGGGTGGGTAGCTTAAGGCATCTCGTGAGTGCTGCTGCATCAAGGTAATCACCGAATTGTATTGTCGAAAATATTTATCTTCGGCTCTGAGAAATATTTCATAAATTCGTTTGGAATCCTCGGGAATAGGCATCGAGCCAAAAAGGGTCGAATACGACGAGCGGCGAGACTCAGTTCCGCCAAGTTCAGAAGGCGCTGCAGAATAACCAGCTGATTTAGATTGTAGCCAGTTAAAACCAAAGGCTCCGATGGCTATAAAGGATGAATAGACGGCGAGACGTCTAAAGAATGTAAAGCTGCGACGTTCGTGATCGATCGTGGTTTCCGAGAAGCCCCGTTGAATTTTGGCGCGTTGATTTTCAAAAAAGTTTTTAGCATCTAATAAAGTAATATTGTCGATGTCTTTACCCTCTCCGTAGAGTCGTCGAATATCTTCCGGATCTCGACTGAAGGGGTTTAGCTCCATAGAGTTCGAAGTGGCCTGTTGCTCTACTAATATGATTATTTCCCTACGTTCTGGAAAAATTGAAAGTGGATGCATTCTCAAATAGTGGACGAGTTCTACGCTGGGATATCGAAAGTCAAAGAGCCTCTTTTGACCGTATTCTCCCAGCTTGGTTTTTTTGTAAGCAATTAATCTGTAGGCCTTTTTGAGCGCCGCTCGGGTATGGGTTGCTGATCTTTCTACATTTTGAGTTAATTTTTCAAAAAAACCTACTCGGCAGTCGCTAGCCCGAGATTTCTCCTGGGGCTGACTTTGTCCAAATGCAGGTGTTTGGATGTGAGTAGGAAGAATGAAGAGAAGAATGAAAAATAGCATAAAAATAAGAGATTGAATCGAAAGCCTGGCCATCACGAGGCAACGATAAGGGAAAACTTGCAGTTTTGGGAAGGGCTGACTCTAGTTTTTAGAGATCCACTCTAGATTTCGGTTCCAATTATCGGGCGCAAGATACGAAACGGCCTTAGACTCAATTCTTTTAAGCCAGTTTTGATCGCCAATATCTTTTGCAGACAAATGGGAAAGTTCCGCGGCTGAACTTTCTAAGGGGATCAGTTTCTGATTCCAGGGGCAAACTTCTTGGCAGATATCGCAGCCGGCGACCCAATTCTTAAAACCTGGCGTTTCGGCCGTGAACTCTCCTTTATGTTCTAAGGTCCAATAGGAGATACATTTTGAAGCGTCTAACGAATAAGCCTCTAGCGCCTTTGTGGGGCAAGCCTGAAGGCAGCGTTGGCAAGTTCCACAATGATCCGTAACTTTAGGAAGGCTTTCAAAGCATGAAGCTTCAAGGCTTGTAAATATCTCACCCAAAAAGATCTGACTTCCAAACTTTTGGTTGATGACTAGAGTATTTTTTCCCTGCCAACCGATTCCTGCTCGAGTGGCCAAGTATTTTTCTAAAACTGGGGATGTATCGACGCAGACTCGGAACTCCTCATCCGAGTATTTTTTTTGGAGCTCGGCCTCTATGGAGTAGAGTTTGGTTTTGAAGGTCTGATGATAGTCGGCATCCCAGCTATAGTTCGAAAGTTTGACTTCTCCTTGAGCCCAACCCTGAAAGTAATTCATAGCAAAACATAAAATGCTTTTTACTCGAGGAAAGTATCTCGGAGGATTCAGCCTCTCTTCGACTCTTCGCTCGAGATACTGCATCTGAGGCCCCTTTTTTGACCTAAGCCATTTCAAGAATTCAGATTTTGTTTGAGGGTCAAGTTCGGGCGAACTTACGCCAGCCAAATCAAGGCCATGACGTTCGGCCAGAGCCCCTAAATCAATTTTCATATTAACCTTTAAAGTAACGAGTTTTGCGACTTCGTAAGAATAAGCGAATAAGATTCTTTTGCTCATCGGTCAAGCCGATAAACTCACAGCCCATGCCGGCCGGAGTGTCAGGATCCGAGCTTGGCTTAACCCATCGTACAAGGGCTGTGGCTTTGATTAGAGTGGTCTTGTTAAGTTCCAGAATGAATTGAAAGCTTGTTGAAAGCTCAAAAGGCCGGCGAGTGTGTATGAACATCCCACCCTTACTAATGTTGACGGTGCGATGTCTTTCTAATGGCCGAGCAGACATCGGAACGATAATGGATACGGGATAGCTTGCTCTCCGACGCCGATCGGCAAGATCCGCTGCCCCAGTTAGATACTTAATCCAAATTGTAATTTCACGTCGAATCGACCATCGATGACGGAGCAAATAGATTGTAAGAAAACTAAAAAGCAGACCGGATCCAATAAGTTTGACAAGAGCAACGCCGCTTTCTTGGGAGGCTCCTTCCTCAAGAGCTCGTCTAATAGAATTAAAAAACACCTCTTGATTTGACATTCAACTTTTATTGTCCCACAGGTTGCCGCATTCTACGAAATTTTTAAGATAACTAGATTTTCGATATGCCTAGTTTGGGGAAGCAGATCGATCATGATCCAATCTTGAATCCTGTAATGGTCATTTTTAACAAGACGCGTTAGGTCTCGAACGAGACTATCGGGCTGGCACGACAAGTAAGCCACGGTTGTAGGTTTCAAGTTTTTTAGATCCTCCATCGCTCTAAAGGCTCCATTGCGCGGTGGATCTAAAAAGCAGAAATCGAGTGGCTGCTTTGGTCGTTCAAAAAGCTCTTTCAGAAAATCATCTGTTTTGCCTGCGACCCACTCGATCGAAGGATTAGTTTGCCTTGCGAGTTCAATGGCTTCATGACATTCATCGACCGCTAATACTTTTGAAAAATATTTTGCGATAAGACTTGTAAAATTTCCCGAGCCGCAAAAGAGATCTAACGCCAGTCGTTTTTGAGAACTTTCTGAGCAAATTTTCTCTAGTTTATGCCCGATCATTCGAGCGACGGCGAGGTTGGGCTGAATGAAACTCGCTGGGCTAACCGGAATGCGGTTTCCCTGTATAAATTCAAAAGATAGGCCTTCAAACTCAATTGGATCGAGTATCCGCATCGAAGATGACGTTTCACGTCCGGAGGCCTTTTCACAAGCATAGGCGAATAGAGCATGGCTCATCACCGGGCATTCATTGAGACCTACAGTCACCCGTGAGCCAGCCTTAAAAAATGCCGGTTTATTGTCGGCAATGGAGAGGCGCGCATGTTGGCGGTAGAAATATTCTGAAGGCGCAGCCATGATTTGAATCTTAAGCTCTTGAACTTTAGGCCCCAGGCTTGAATTCTCCAGGAGCTGAAGCAGCATTTTGTGTTTCCATTCAATTTGGTAATCGTAATTCCAGTGTTGAATTTGACAGGCTCCACAGTCATCGAAGTGCTGACAAGCCGCTTTGCGTCTACGCGTCGACGCTTCCATGATTTCCAAAATTTTTGCCTTCCATTGTCCGGGGCGAAATTCGTCAAGAAGTTGTACTTTTAATTTCTCGCCCTGAAGTGCGCCGAGCACATAGATTCGCTGATCACCGCAGACGGCAAGTGCGTCCGCGTATCGTCCTTGCAATAGAGTTTCCACTTCCAAAATTAAATCTTGATGCAGCGCGACAGCCGAAGCTCGACTATGAAATGTATTCAGTATGCTCATGCGTTCTGCGTCATTCGAAGAAAATCATAAATTTTATCAAAGTAAAAGTCTTTCTAGGCTCATTATGTTAAGCTGTCAAAAGAGGGACGGGCATGGAAGCTATAGTCAAAAAGAAATCGGCATTGATCGAGGATCTTTTGAGTTTAACACACAATCTTATTGTGGAAATTGACTCCGGAGATCCACAACCTGTGGACGATAAACTTAAACAGCGCGCGCTTATTCTGCGCGAACTGGAGCGAGTGGATCGAAAAATTGGCACCCGATCCACGACGGATGATCAAAGGTGGATGAATCAACTTGAAAAAGTAATTGAGATGGATTTTCAACTTAAGTTGAGACTTGAGTTGATGATGAAAGATGCTGAAACTCAGCTAAGAAAAGATAGACGAATTAAGACGGACCTTCTTGAGGAGTTTATGTTGGGATCTAAAGGAAATAAGATCTCATCGATGGTTTAGGAGTCGAAATCATGGCAGGTACATCAAAAATTGAAATTAAGTTGGACGGAGAAAATCTGGCTTTTGACGCGAGCTCCTCTTTTGGAGCGGTGGCGGAACAAATCAAAAGTAGTTTGGCCCCGCACCGCGTGGTGACGGAGATTTTCGTAGATGGAAGGTCTGTCAATATGGAAGAGGAAGAGATGATGATTCTTCAGTCCATGAAAGATTTAGGTCAACTGGCTTTCAAGTCTCGGGAAGTTGGTCCTTTGCTGAAAGATTCGTTACAGTTGGCTCCTCAAATTTGTGAAGCGCTACTGATGGACTGTGACGATATTAGTGGATTATTGGAGAATAGTGAGTTCTTAAAAGCGAACGATCGAATTGCGGAGCTCAGTTCACTCGTAGATTGGTTGCTTCAGATGGTAGCTTCCATTCACAGCTATGGCGATGATACGAGCCGGAACTTCGAATATGAAGGCCAGAGTTTAACCGATACCGTGAGGCGAATGGAATCTTCCCTTACCCAACTTCATACGCAGCTTCAAAACAAAGACTATGTCGCTTTCAAGGCTGTTTTGCAGGGCGAATTTAAAATTGAGTTGGGTGTTTGGCAGAAAATGTTTACCGAAGTCGCCAAGAACTGGACTCCTCGAATTTTGGTTCGCGCTTCATAAGTCTCTGAAGCGCTTCAGAGACACGCATTTTGTCCGTGCAAATTTTGTAGACGGACTCACAAATTGGTAAATCGAGCCGATACTTTTTTCTAAGCTTTTCAATTTGAAAAACGGTGTAGTAGCCTTCGATTGGGGCATTGATTTGGTCAATCGATGCTTCAATACCGCGACCCTGAGCGAGCATAAGACCAAATTGTCGATTTCGACTTAAATCTCCGATCGAGGTTAGCCAAAGATCTCCGACGCCCGCCAAGCCCAAAACTGTCGCACTCTTACCGCCCAATTTTTTTGTGACGAGCATCATTTCGACAAGGCCACGCGTAAGTAGTGCGGCTCGAGCGTTTTGACCAAGTTGCAAACCATCCGAAATACCACACGCAATAGCTAATACATTTTTGATCGCACCACATAGATCCACGCCGATCGGGTCGCTGTGCGCATAGAGGCGGAAATAAGGTGTTGATATTTTCTTAGCTAAAAAACCGGCGAGCTCTCTTGAGTTTGATGCGATTACACAAGCTGTTGGAAGCTTCTTTGATAATTCGTCCGCAAAGCTCGGGCCTGACAAGCTCGCAATTGGACACTTCAAATAGTCTCGAGCCAACTGAGTAAAAGACATGAGACTTTTACGATCGATCCCTTTCGAAGCATTGATGACCGCTTTGATGTTCGGAATCTTAGAGAGGCCCGAGAGAACGGTGGGGAGCGCCTTGAATGGAGTTGAAATCAGAACAAAGCATACCTGCTCGCTTAAAATTTTTTTACATTCGAGCTCAGACTGATTTTCTCCTAAGTACTGGATCTCAAAGCCCGATTCTTTAATGCAGTTACCCAAGGCTTGGCCCCAGCGACCTGGCCCTATGATCACGAAACGTTTGACCTTACTAAGATTGGACTTTGGGCGGCGTATCATTGTTTGAGCCTCGGTACCCCTAAATCTTGCTTCATGCCATAATCATAGTGGGTGAACGACTCAAAGGGAAAGCCGAAGAAAGCGTATTTGGGCATCCTTTTCGAATGCTGCAAGGTTTACTCGCGGGTTTATCGCGAGTCTGACCAAGACTATTATGAGGGGCGCTGTCCTAAATGCATGAGAAAGCTGCATGTTAGAGTGGACCCTTCTGGCGGTAGTCGTGAACGAATTTGGCGAGCACGTTAGTTTAGGATATGGGGGATGGTTCTTGCTTAAGAATTTTTCAAAAAAAGAATCCGAAATCGATCGCCTCATTCAATCAGGTCGCATTGAAGAGGCTATTTCGGATCTTGAGAGCCTATTGCTAAATGTTGAGGACCCCTATGATGTCGCGGATATTTCGAGAAAATTGTCCTGGGAATATATCAAATCAAAAGACAAGGCGGGAGAGTCTAAGGCCTATAACTATGCGGCTTTAGCGGGCGAAAATTATGTTAAGGCGGGTCGGCCTGCGCCGGCTATTGCCTGTTTATTATGGGTTCGAAGTTTTCCTCAAGCTTTTACGGCTTACGAAAAATTGGAGCGAGTGATCGTGCAGGCGTTTTCGCGGGCTGGGGGAAAACGAAAGTCTGATGATCATCTGCCGGTTCCAACCCCCTATCAAGAAATGGAAGCCAGCATTAGTCTTGAAGATTTTGGATCTTCCGACTTGGACCGATCCCAACTCCGGCATAGTATTCAAAAATCTTATCCACTTTTATCCGCGCTCAAAGCCGGAGAGGTGGCGCGGCTTTTACGTTTTGCTGACCTCATCACTTTGAAGGATGAGGCTTTGCTGTTTTCCGAAGGGGATAAGCCACAAGGTTTCTATATTTTAGCTCAAGGTCGTTTAAGTCTTCAGTCATCATCCGGACTGGAGAAATTTGTTGAAGAAGGCGATTTTCTTGGGGACATTTCTCTCTTTGGGCAAATGAATCATTCCGCTACCGCTAAGGCCTTTGGCTCCTGCCAGTTGATTTATTTTCCAGAGGTAAAATTGCGTGAGTGCTTTCAAAGTATTCCGAGACTGGGTCAGGAAGTTCTGGATTTGTTCTACAAGCGATTGTTTTTAAACGTTGCTCCTCATAGTTTGATTTTTAATATTTTGAAGCCCCATGAGTTGGAGCGTTGTTGGGATTACTTTGTCCCGGTTCATGTTCCCGCTGGCCGTGTCATCATGGAGCCTAATGCGCCTTGCGATCGATTTTTTTTGATTTTAAAGGGCAAGATTGAAGTGAGAAAATTTAATCAATCGAATGTATTTTTAGGACCCGGCCATTTTGTTGGCGAGCGGGGCCTCATTCTTCAAACGATGCGGACGGCTACCTTGGCAACCGTCTCGGATTGTCAGCTACTCGAATGTGATCGTTGGAGCTTCGATGAACTTTGCGAGAGCTTTCCAGAGATCCCAAGAGGTCTTCAAGCTCGTCGAAAGCATCTTGAACAGATTGTATTTTCATCAAAAAATTATGTTGTAGATTAGGATTATTGACTTTCGATTCCTATTCGGTCATTTCAGGGGAATGAACCTCCAAGGCAAAAAAGCACTCATCATGGGCCTCGCAAATGAACGAAGTATCGCTTACGGAATCGCTAAAGCTCTGCGTGAAGCGGGTGCGGAACTAGCTTTTACTTATATACCCCTTGTGGAGAAGCGGATGCGGCCCCTTGCCGAGGAATTGGGCGCCAAAATAATATTGCCTTGTGATGTTGGGTCAGACGAAGAGATTCAAAAGATGGCTCAGCAGCTTCATAACCAGTGGGGTGGAGAGCTGGATGTTCTTATTCATTCGCTAGCTTATGCGGAGAGAGCCGATTTGGAGCATGGATTTTGTCAGACTTCTCGTGCGGGCTTTTTGAAAGCCGTCGAGATTTCAGCCTATTCGCTTGTCGGGGTTACCCGAGCGCTTTTGCCAAGTCTCGAAAAGGCAAAAGGCTCTGTCATTTGCCTGAGCTACTATGGTGCTGAACGTGTCGTGACAAATTATAATGTTATGGGTGTAGCGAAGGCAGCTTTGGAAAGTAGTGTTCGCTATCTTGCGGCCGATATCGGGGAAAAAGGAATTCGTGTGAATGCTATTTCTGCGGGGCCCATCCGGACTTTGGCAGCCAGCGGGGTCAAAGACTTTAAGAGCATTTTATCGTCCATTGAAAGCAAAGCTCCTTTGCGACGAAACATCACGATCGAGGACGTTGGCCAGACCGCCTTATTTTTGGCGAGTAAGGCCTCTAGCGCCATTACCGGCGAAGTTCTTTACGTAGATTGCGGATATAATATTATGGGTCTTTAGTTGCTAATTCTTATCCGCTCAATGATCGCAATGAACATTCCATTGCAGCCATGGATGTCTGGTGAAAGAAGCATAAAAGGATTCGCTTCCGCGAAGCTTTGAATTTGTTCTTCCGTCAAATTTTGTCCAAAGAAATTTTTTATATAGGGCACCACACATTCTTTGAAATATTCGAGAGCCGGAACGATCCGGTAGGAATTGTGCGATTGCCTCATGAAATGGTCAATTTGAGCTTCGTTTTCTGATCGATTTAAACTTGTCGTAACGTAAATCAGTCGACCCCCAAGTTTGAGTTTTCGAGCCCCTTCCCGGATAAGTGCTGCCTGGAGCTTTTGCAGCTTAGGAAGATCGTCTTTTTTAAATCGCCACTTCAGTTCTGGTTGTCTTGCAAGTGAACCAGAACCCGAGCAGGGAGCATCGATAAGGACAATATCCAATCCTTTAACTTCGCCTACCTGCGCGTCGGTAAGAATTCGAATATTTTCTACCCCAGCCTTTTGAGCTCTCTGCTTCAAAATTTTAAGTTTCATGGGGTCAGAATCGTAAACAAAAATGGAGCCTTTATTTTTCATCATGGCCGCAAGGGTCAATGTGTGATCGCCATCGCGGGCACTCATATCGAGAACGCGCTGACCAGCTCGCGCATTTGCCATTAGACTGGCTAATTGAGAAGATTCATCTTCCAGCTCATACAGTCCCTTTTCAAAGGCGGGGTGATCGGTTGGATTCACACTGGCGGGCACATCAAAGGCCCAAGGGCTGTATTGACATCGTTTAATTTTTAAATCGTCCGCGGCCTTGCTCTGAGCAAACCCATTGATATCCGCTTTGAGTACATTAAGTCGGATCGTTGACCTTGGCTTCATCGACATGATGGAGGCAATTTGATGAATTCTATCTTTTGGAAAACGTTCAGCCAATTGCTCAATGAAGCCAGCATCAAGCGGCTCTTTTCGAAGCATGGCTTCAATTTTCTCAATAATTTGAGAGCCATTCTCTTCCCGTTGTTTGTCCGTTGTCCCTGGAACCAAATATTCTGAAAAAAGCTTCTTAATACCCATAAAAAAGCTCTCATGTTTTGGGTTCCATATCTCCATAAAGAGCTTAGCGGGGTTGCCCAGAGGAATCGTTCCCTTAAACACTGGCTGTTTAATGGCCTTTTCTGTGGGGGCTTTCGCTACCTTGGGAGCTTTGGCAGGTTTTGGGGCTGCTTTTGTTTTGGAGCGCGCTTGTTTAATGCTTAGCTTCTTTTTGGGCGAAGAGGCTTGTTTTTTAGGCTTAGTGGCTTTTTTGCTCATATTTTTTGCCTTTGCTTTGGTTTTTGCTTTTGCCTTGGTTTTTGCTTTTGTTGCCATAATACGCATATTCTCCAAATAACTAAAAATTGAGGTTAGGGAGAAGGTGACGAGAAGATCAAGCTCGATTTCATTTATTTAGGCTTCGACTTGCCTTTTGCCCGGACAAAGTTAGGCTGTCGTCCGCATGAAAAACTCTTTATCACTCGAAGCTTCTGCCTACCTCAGACAACATCAAGACAATCCAGTAGCTTGGTTTAGTTGGGGAACTGAGGCTTTAGAAAAAGCTCGTAACGAGAAAAAACCAATCTTTTTGAGCATTGGCTATTCGAGTTGTCATTGGTGTCATGTCATGGAGAGGGAGAGTTTTTCAGACCAGGAAATCGCTCAGATTCTAAATGAAAAATTTGTGTCGATTAAACTGGATCGTGAGGAGCGCCCCGACTTGGATGCGCTTTATATGAAAGCAGTTCAGCTAATGACGGGGCATGGCGGCTGGCCATTGAATGTTTTTTTGACTCCCGAGTTGAGGCCCTTCTTTGGAGGTACTTATTTCCCCCCAGAGCCTATGAAATCTAGGCCGTCTTTTAGGCAGGTCCTGACAGAGATTGACAAGGCATTTCATGAGCAAGCCGACGCAGTTAAAAAGAATTCCGATGGTTTAACCCACGCCTTATTTCAATCGGGGCGCTATTTTGAAGCTCAACCTTTGGATCAGGCGACTGAGTTGGAAAACCGAAGCATTCAAAATTTAATGAAAATTAGTGATAAGGAGCACGGAGGTTTTGGTTCTGCCCCAAAGTTTTTTCATGCTGAGAATTACCGACTTTTAATGAGGCATTATTTTGTAACGAAAAATAATCATTGCCTCGAGATTCTTGAAAAGAGTCTCAAAGCGATGATTTTTGGGGGGATCTACGATCAAGTTGGAGGCGGCTTTCATCGCTATTCAACCGATCATGCTTGGCATACGCCACATTTCGAAAAGATGCTCTATGATAATGCTCTAATGCTCGACGTGTTGGTTGAAGCTTGGCAACTGACCAAAAAGGACCTGTATCGAGAGGTCGCCTTGGATATCATCGACTGGCTGAAGCGAGAAATGACCAGTGCTCAGTTGGGCTTTTTTTCTTCGATCGATGCAGATTCAAATCATGAAGAAGGCGAATTTTACGTTTGGCAGTATGACGATCTGAAGTCGCTCCTCGAGCCTGAGCTTTTACAAACATTGGATATTCATCCTTCTGGAAATTTTGAATCAAGAAACATCATCTATTTTAAAGAGGACGCTCCAGAAGATGTTTGGCTAAAGTTCAAAAGACTCAAAAGAGGTCTTCAAGAAATTCGCTCGAGACGTGTGAAGCCTGAAACAGATAGGAAAATCCAAGTTAGCTGGAACGCCCTCATGTTGAGTGCACTAAGTAAGGCCTCTTTTGTTTTTCAGCTTGATGAGCTCAAAACTCTTGTGGGGCGGACCTTGGATTCCATTTGGAGTCGTGGCTGGACAGGATCTTCGCTCGCGCATGTCATTTATGAAGATGGTGTAACTAAAATGGGCTTTCTCGAAGACTACAGTTATTTGGCAGAAGCCTTCCTGAGACATTTTCAATATGTTGGACGTTTTGAAGACTTTGAGCGCGCTCAAAGTCTGTCGAATGCTTTGCTTGAGGACTTCTATGACGACGAAGTTGGAGGTTTTTGGATGAGCTCGCAGAATCAAGCGGACATTCTTTTGCGCTCAAAGGATATCTTTGATGGGGCCCTGCCTTCGCCCTATGCGGTTGCTGTATCGGTAATGGATCAAATGCATCAATGGACGACCGAAGCAAAGTATGCCCGAGCTTTTGAAAAGTCTTCTGTCGCTATTATGGGGTCGGCGCTCCAACAGTGCGGCGGTTTTGGACGATTTGTTTTAGCCCTTCAGGAAAGTAGGTCCAGTCTCATTGTGGCCGTTCAGCCTGGAGAACTAGGTTTGCAAGCGATTTCTAAGGATTACATAGGGGCCAATAAGCTTTTTGTTTGGGATCGTGAAGATCAGGAGCTCGAGAGTCTTTCAGTACTCAAATCCAAGTGGGGTCCAGGGCCAGCGTATTATGTTTGTCACCATGGAGAATGTCAAAATCCTCAAGAGCTTTGGAGCCATCAGCTCTTCGCCAGTCCGGTTGATAAAGCTTCTTAAGGTGATTATTTCGGGGATCCAACAAGGCTATTTGCGGACCTTTGAAAGCAGAAAGTTCGTTATCTGAAAGAAGCGAGTAACAGGCTACAATTACGATGTCGCCTTCTTTAATCAAATGAGCCGCCGCTCCGTTACTTTCGAATCGGCGCGAGCCGGCAGGTAAGGGGATCGCATAGGTTTTGACTCGAGCACCGTTAGAGATATTATAGATTTCCACGGCTTCAAAATTCAAAATCCCGACTTGTTTCATAACCCCTGCATCCATACCAAAGCTACCTTCATACTCGACGTCCGCACGTGTCACGCAGGCTTTATGAATCTTGGCTTTTAACATCTGGAGCATGATTCGAGGCTAGATTAGGCCTTCAGGGATGGCAAGCTTTCGCATTCGAGGATTGATTTTGGCCAGGGGGGCCTCTTAAGCTCTTTGTGGGTATGTTGATTATTCTTAAAACTCTACATAAACTTCTAAATCTTTTGAATTCTGAAACGGCGCCATCACAGCTCTCTGCTGGAATCGCTTTTGGAATGATTGTTGGCTTAAGCCCGTTTTTTGCATGGCATAATCTCGTCATTTTTCTATTGGTCTTTTTGTTAAGGGTTAATTTGTCGATGTTTTTTATGGCGACCGCATTTTTTGCGATCATCGGGTTTTTCTTGGACCCTCTTTTTGATCGGCTTGGCTATTTTCTATTAGTTGATTTTGAAGTGGCTCGAGGTGTTTGGATTTGGATCGCTTCGGCTCCGATACTTCCATTTTTTAAGTTGAACAATACGGTGGTTATGGGCTCATTAGCTCTCAGTTTGATCCTCTATCTTCCAGTTTTTGTGGCCGCTATTTGGGCGATTGGGCAGTATCGAAAACGTTGGAAAGAGAGGATTAAAGATTCAAAATTTATGAAGTGGTTTAAGGCGACGAAACTTTATGGGCTCTATGAAAAGTATCAGAGTTTTCAGGAAAAGTGGGAGAACCTGTTATGATTCGCTGGAAGGTATTTTTGCCTGTATTTGTTATAGTGGCTTTAAGCTTATGGTTCTGTATCTACCGCATTGATTTCTGGCTAAAGGGCGCTTTTGAAAACGCCATTAGCGCGGTTACCGGAACTAAAACGGATATTACCTATTTACGAGTTTCTTTTCGTCAATCGAGTTTAACGATAAAAAAGCTGGAGATTGCATCTTCCAAAGAAGAATTCAAAAACGCCATGGAGTTTTCAGACATCGTCATTGATTTTCAAAGTCTTCCGCTCTTAGAGAAGAGATTTGTGGTTGATGACTTTTCTATAAAAGGGATCACCTGGGGGACGCCTAGAAAGAAATCGGGGTTTTTGCCACCTCAGCCGAAAGAGGATAAACCTTCGTGGTATTCGAAGTGGGCGGATGAGGCCATGAGCAAAGTTAAGTCCGAGTTTGATCAACTGCCAGTCGCTAAGTTGGCTGATTTTCGTGTGCCCACAAATGTTGACGAAATTCTGACGACCCTAAACTTGGAGAGCGAAAAAGCTTTAAGGGCCGCGCTCGTGAGTGCGCAAGAAAGTAAAACTGAATGGACCAAGACGATTTCGGAATTGAAGGATGTTTCGGAGTATCGAGAGATGTTTTCGCAAGTGCAACGGGCGGCGTCTTCGACGCCGCAAACGCCGGCGGAGATTTTAGAGAAGGTAAAAGTGATTCAAACGAGTATTAGTTTTTTTGAGAATGAAACTAAGAAAGCCGATGAGTTGCTTAGGCAAACTCAGAATGAATGGAAGAAGTTGCAAGCTACATATAAAATGGCGGCGGATTCCATCGAGGAAGATTACAAACGCGCGAAGGCCATAGTTTCCTTAGACCAATTTGATCTTAATAATCTTTCCCGCTTGATGTTTGGTTCACAATGGATGGATCGGGCAGAGCAAGTCCTTCAATATCATGCGATGATTCGACATTATTTGGCATTAATGAAACCTAAAGAAGAGGCGAGGGTAGAAGTGCGCCAGCGTGCCCAAGGTCGAGATATTATTTTTATCAGTCCCAAGCGGAAGCCATCGTTTGTTTTGGCCCATTCAGGATTTTCGGTTACCGGCTTAGAAAATAATGATGCCAAGACGGTTAGTCAGACCTATGAGCTTGAACTCAAAGATTTGAATTCTAACCCTCGTTTGTACGGCAAGCCGACGGAAGTTGATTTGGATGTAAGGTTTAAAAACTGGATACTGGGCGAGGCCAAGTTAGATATGTTTTGGGACTATACGGGGACTCCGATTAAAGATCGATATAAGTTAGAGGCCAGTCGAATTGCAGCCTCCAATTGGCCTGTAGGAATTCCCAAGATATTCCCGGTAACGATGGAAAAAGGCGTGGCGAATAGTTCCAGCCTGCTTTCCTTTGTCGACGATGAGATGAAGTGGACGAATCGGGTCAACTTTGAAGATATTGCGTGGGATTTTCGTGAGGTTCCTAGAATTGGATTTATCATTCCTGCCATCTCAGAAGTTCTCCAGAGGATAAAAAACTTCTTTGTTGAATTTGAAATACTTCGGAAAGAAGGGGACTTTGATTTTATTGTCCGCAGTGATTTGGATGATAAGATGCAAAAGGCCCTCATGGAAGTTATCGAAGAAAAATGGAAAGATTTTCAAGCTAAGTTAAAATTGGCGATTGAGGAAAAGGTTGAGAAATATCGAAAGGAAACCTTGGCAGAAATTGATCGCTATAAAAAAGATGTTTTAGGCCAAGTCGAAGAGAAAAAGAAGCTAGCTGAGAATTATCAAAAGCAAGCCGAAGCCAAACTTAAGGAAGTTCAAAATATCGCTGAGAAAAAGAAAAAGGAGCTTCAAAATAAGGTAAAAAAAGAGGCTGGCGATAGACTTAAAAATATCACAAAGCAGGCTCCGAAAATTAAGTTGCCGTTTTAAGCCGTCTCCTGGCCTTGTAAAAAGGGCTACAAACTTAAGCTTTCTTGTTGACCCAGGCTTAAAACTGAATGAAAAAGGCGGTCTATGCCATCACCAACAGCGATTTCGGAGCTCCATCGAAAATTGAAACGTACGAAAGCCGGCAAGGAGCGAAAGCGCGCCGCACGTCTAAAGGGCACGATCAATTACTATACTTATTTCGCGACACCAGCCTCTGACGAAAAATCTACTGACGAAAAATCTACGGCTACGAAATCCAAGGCCTCGTAATAATAATTTCCAAGCTTAGTAGTTTCGAGCAACATCCACTAGCAGCATGACGCAACCCTCGGCGTTTGGCTGGCCACTGAGTCCAAGGAAATAGCGATTCCATCCTGGAATCTTTGGATGAGGAAATGGAAATAATCTAGCGTTCGGGCTGAATCGAAGGGGAAAAATCTCATTAGGTTCCACTACGGGCATACTGTGGTGCGGCGCGATAAGTTCAGGCTCAGGGCTTAGGTCGCCGATTCGAAATTCGCCATAACCATCGATTTCGACATAGGCATACAAGGCCCCATCGGGAGCTTCTTTGACTCCATAGCGAAAACTTCCTTCAGGGTTTTCTTCTCGAGCTGTGTAGAGAAGTCGGGCAGGCATATAGCCAGTCGCTGGATCGTAAACTGCTGGAAAGAATGGGGTGCGGCCTTTCAATTTGTCTTCGAGATCGCGATAAGCTGCGATACTTTCAAGATCTATGGGGCGCCTTACCCATCCAGGACCGTCAGATGCTGGAGGTACCCCATTGGCTTCTTGCGCATAAATATTCTGGCCAGTTATTGGGGCGAGACTTAGCAAGGAAAGAATGAGAACGATCCGATGTTTTTTTCTAATAGCTTTCATAATTGATTTCGGAAGCTAGTTCCAAAATCTTCAAAGAGCAAGTCGGCAGCTTTAGACTTCAGAAAGTAGTTCTTGGCTAGATAAATGGCCTAAAAATGCTCTCTTACGAACTCTAGTGCTTGTTTTTCACTCGATAGACGGCCTTCCAACTGTTCGGTTTCGACCGCCTCAAGGATCTTCTTGAACTTTGGTCCAGGTTGAAGCCCCATTGCGATCAGGTCATCACCATTTATCAGGGGCTTGGGGCGCAGGCTTTCTTCCGGCATTTCGGCCAAGGCTTGCTGGCAGAAATCATAAAGCTCGAGATTCGCGTGCGAAGCGAGACAATCGATTCGGTGTTGTTCCAAATGCAATGGAAAGTTTGGGTTTCGCAAAAATCGTTTCAAAGTTGAGGGCTTCATTTTTTTGACATCGGCAAAACGAAGATGTTGATCGACCAGTTCGCAGACAACTTCTCTCAAATGCGTCGGGGCCTTCAATCGCTTTAAAATTAAACCACTCATTTCGCGTCCAATTTGGGCATGCCTATTGAAGCGGATTCGATCGGGCGGATGATGCTCAAAAGTCGAAGGCTTGCCGATATCATGAAGCAAGCATCCCCAGGCGACTTCTTTGCTGTGAGCTGTCGTTAGCTGCTTAAGGAGAAGCATGGTATGAACCCAAACATCTCCCTCCGGATGGTACTCGGGTGGCTGAGGAACGCCCTTCATTTTGAGGGCCTCGGGCATGATGATTCCGAGCAAGCCAGAGTCGGCTAAGCTTTCATAGGCCTGGGCGGCATGTCCCTCAGTTAACATTTTCGTAAATTCATCAAATATTCTTTCAGCGGAAATATTCTGAATCCAACTAACGTTTTTCTGAATTCCTTTCCAAAGAGACTCTTCGATTTGGTAGGAAAATCGAGAGGCAAAGCGAATCGCTCGAAGCATTCTCAAGTGATCCTCCCGCAATCGGAGTTCTGGATCGCTTATGGCTCGAATGATTTTCTTTTTAAGATCTTCTTGGCCTCCAACCCAATCCAAGATCTTGTCGTCGACCGGATCATAAAGCATGCCGTTAATCGTGAAATCCCGACGTTCGACATCCTCACGTGCGGTAGCCATTTCGACTCGCTCAGGATGCCGACCATCTTTGATGCCCACGTCCTTCCGAAAAGTGGCGACCTCAATTGTAAATGGTTTTTCTTTGTGTTCGGATATAATCAAAATAACATTAAAGGCTTCGCCAACGATGACCGTGCGAGGAAAAATTTTTTGAATATCGACCGGTAAGGCGTTCGTTGAAATATCGTAATCTTGAGGTGGCCGACCCAATATCATATCGCGTACACAGCCGCCCGCAAAATAAGCTTCGAATCCAGCGCTTCGGAGGCCTTTGACAATCGAATTAGCAAAATCTAGCGCAGTCATAAAAAACCTAGCTTAGTTCAAGTGCCAAGTGCTGGCCACTACAAGGAAAAATCGATAGGCTTTCTCCATGAAAACCGCAGTTATTTACAGTGCCAAACGAACCGCGATTGGTAGTTTTATGGGAAATTTATCCTCGATTTCGGCCTCGCAGCTCGGAGCGACCGCGGCCCGAGCGGCTTTAATGGAGTCGGGTCTTAAGCCTGCTCAAATTGATGAAGCGATTATGGGCTCGGTATTGACGGCAGGCCAGGGTCAGGCGCCCGCAAGACAGGTCGCGATTTTTTCTGAGCTCCCCATTTCGGTTCGGGCAATGACCATCAACAAAGTTTGTGGATCAGGTCTCAAGGCATTGAGTTTGGCCGCGGATCGGATAGCTCTTGGACGGGCAGGTTTTATCTTGGCGGGTGGAATGGAGAATATGTCTCAATGCCCTTACTATGTGACGAAGGCGCGGGCGGGATTTCGAATGGGCAACCAAGAGCTGATTGATGGAATGATTCACGATGGACTTTGGGATGTTTATAATCGCTTCCATATGGGAAATGCTGCCGAGCTTTGTGCTCGCGAATATAAATTTACTCGCGAGCAGCAAGATCAGTTTGCTCGTGAAAGTTACGAGCGGGCTTTAAAGAGTATTCAAGAAGGTTTATTTAAGTCCGAGATCGTCGGCGTCGAAATTCAAGAGAAGAAAAACAAAATCACTGTGGAGATCGACGAAGAGCCTGGTCGAGGTCAGATAGAAAAGTTTTCAACCCTGAGACCAGCCTTCGACAAAGAGGGCACGGTCACGGCGGCCAATGCGAGCTCCCTCAATGACGGCGCGGCAGCTTTAATTTTGGGGCCGGAGGATGAAGCTCTTCGTCATAAAGCGATGGCCAAAATTATTCATACAACGGAATACGCTCATGAACCTGAGTGGTTTACTACAGCTCCTGTGGCTTGTGTGAAAAAATTGTTATCAGAAACTAGTCTTAAGGTTGGTGATATCACCAGTTTTGAAATTAATGAGGCTTTTTCGGTAGTAGCGATGGCGGCTCAAAAAGAATTAGGCATTCCGCGTGATTGCTTGAATCCTCGGGGCGGAGCTGTTGCACTCGGCCATCCAATTGGTGCAAGTGGAGCCCGACTCATGACAACGCTCATACATACTTTGAAAAAAGGTGAAAAAGGAATCGCCAGTCTCTGTATTGGTGGGGGAGAGGCGATCGCTATGTTGGTTGAGCGACTTTAATCGTTTACTCGAGGGCTGCTCAATGAAAGGGATGAGAGATGAATTTTAAAAAAATTGCGGTAATTGGTTCAGGACAAATGGGCTCTGGAATTGCGCAGGTTTTGGCCTCGCATTCGGCGGATGTGTTTCTATTTGATATTTCTGGGGATCAATTGAAAAAAGCTAAAGCGGGGATAGAAAAGAGTCTTTCGAAGTTACAGGAAAAGGGAAGGCTTCAAGAGGAACCATCAAAGGTTATGGAGCGCATTCAATTGATCGATCAAATGGAAGGCGTAGCTTCGGCCGAATTGGCGATTGAGGCTGCGACGGAGAACTTTGCCATAAAGTGCGAAATCTTTAAAAAGCTCGACCAAATTCTGCCTTCGTCCTCTATTTTGGCTTCCAATACGTCGTCTATTAGCATTACAAAATTAGCCGCCATAACGAATCGTCCCGAAAAATTTGTCGGGGTTCACTTTATGAATCCTGTGCCCATCATGAAATTAGTGGAGTTAATTTCAGGACAACTAACTTCTAGTGACACGATGACAAGGATGGAAGCGCTTGTGGCCGCGATCGATAAGACTGGGACGAAGTCCGCTGACTATCCTGGATTTGTCGTTAATCGCATCTTGATGCCCATGATTAATGAAGCGATTTTTGCACTCTATGAAGGAGTCGGCTGCAAAGAAGCGATTGATACGGGTATGAAACTTGGAACCAATCACCCTATGGGACCATTGGAGCTTGCTGATTTTATTGGATTGGATACTTGTTTAGCGATTATGGAGGTTTTGCATGAAGGGCTTGGCGATTCCAAATACCGGGCTTGCCCCTTGCTCAAGAACTACGTGGCGGCGGGGCTCTTGGGTCGGAAGTCCGGACGAGGCTTTTACGAATATCCTCAAAAATAGGAGAACTTGTGAATTTTAATTTTACTGATGAGCAGATAGCCGTCCGCGATATGGCCAGAGATTTTGCCGATCGACGCGTGCGCCCCCTTGCAGACGAATTGGATAAGACAGGGCGATACCCTCAAGAACTTGTCAAGGAGATGGCGGGATTGAGTTTGATGGGGATGTGCGTTCCCGAAAGTTTGGGTGGTGCCGGCATGGATATGTTGGCCTATGTTTTAGCTCTTGAAGAAATTTCGACAGCTTGCGCCTCCACGGGTGTCATTATGTCAGTAAACAATTCGTTGGTTTGTGAGCCTATCAAGAGTTTTGCGACGGACGAACAGAAACAGAGATTTTTAGTTCCCCTAGCCAAGGGTGAGAAGCTTGGATGTTATGCGCTTACCGAACCCAATGCTGGAACGGATGCTGGTCATCAGGAAACTAAGGCGATCAAAAAGGGACAGTCTTTTGTTTTGAATGGAACGAAGCAGTTTATAACTAACGGGGCCGAAGCTGATCTTTGTATCGTTTATGCGAGTACGGCTCCCGAAAAAGGTGTCAAAGGAATTTCCGCGTTTATAGTGGAAACCAAAAGTCCTGGTTTTAAGATTTCGAAGAAGGAAAAGAAGCTAGGGATTAAGGGAAGCTCTTGTGTCCAAATCGTATTGGATAATGTGGAAGTGCCCGAAGCCAATCTTTTGCATCGTGAAGGAGAGGGCTTCAAAGTAGCTATGAGCACTTTAGAGGTAGGTCGAATTGGTATTGCCGCTCAAGCCTTGGGGATTGGTCAGGCAGCGCTGACGGCTTCGCTAAAGTACTCCAAGGAGCGGGAACAATTTGGACAACCGATTGCGAATTTTCAGGCCATTCAATTTATGATGGCGGATATGGCAACTCGACTCGAAGCCGCTCGAATGCTGACTTACAAAGCGGCGCAGCTCAAAGGCACTGGGGCTCGAACGCCTGTCGAGTCAAGTCAGGCCAAACTCTATGCCTCGGAAATGTGCATGTACAACGCTTGGGCAGCCGTTCAGATTCATGGCGGCTATGGCTATGTCGAAGATTATATTCCCGAACGGCTTTTCCGAGATGCCAAAATTTGCGAAATATACGAAGGAACCAGCGAGGTTCAAAGGATACTAATTGCGCGGAATCTTATAAAAGAGGGTCTTTCAGATTTATAAGATCTGACAAGTAATTATGAAATTTGAACTAACTGATGATCAAAAGGCTGTTCAGGAATGGGCGAGAAATTTTTCGGAAACTATTGTGGCGCCAGTTGTCAGTAAACTGTCGGATCGCGATAAATTGCCCATGGATCTTCTCAAAAAGCTTTCTGCCGAAGGCTTTATGAGTTTGATGGTTCCGGAAGCTCAGGGCGGGGCGGGGCTAGATAGCCTAAGTTTTTCTCTCGTCATTACTGAGCTAGCAAGAATTTGTGCCTCGACGAGTATTTCGGTGGCTGTGACAAATATGATTGCGGATGTCTTGGTTCGTGAGGGCCAGAAGCATCATCATGATAAGTTTTTATCTCAGTTACTTTCGGGCGAATCCCCGACCGCAAGTTTTTGTCTGACCGAGAATTCAAGTGGATCTGATGCGAGTGCTCTCCAGATGACCGCAAAGAAAGAAGGCGATCAGTATTGCCTCAATGGTGAAAAAATCTATGTGACTAACGGAGCTTTTTCAAACTTCTTTTTGATTATGGCCCGGACGAATACGGAAATTAACGGATCAAAAGGTGTTTCGGCTTTCCTAGTTCCGCGAGCAAGCAAAGGTGTAGTCATTGGAAAAGAAGAAGACAAAATGGGGCTGAATGCTTCGAGTACGACCAGGATGGTATTTGAGAACGTCTTAGTTCCCGAATCAGACCGCTTATTGAATGAAGGCGAGGGCATGCAGGTTGCTTTGCGAGCTTTGGACGGCGGACGAATTTCGGTGGCCTCGCAAGCTTTGGGAGTAGCAAAACGTTCGCTAGAAGCTGGAATCGAATATGCCAAAGTTCGTGAACAGTTTGGAAAGACGCTTGGCGAGTTTCAGGCGATTCAGTGGAAAATCGCAAATGCTTCGACGGAATTATCAGCTGCTGAACTTTTGATTCGGCGAGCCGCTTGGCTTAAGTCGCAGAAGCTTCCGCATCGTCTTGAGGCCAGTATGGCAAAATTATTTTCAACCGAGATGGCGATTCGTCTTTGCGATGAGATGATACAGATTCATGGGGGCTACGGTTATATCAAGGATTATCCGGTTGAAAAATACTATCGAGATGTTCGCGTGACTTCTCTTTATGAAGGAACGAGTGAGATTCAACGCACAGTGATAGCAAAAAATATTTTGGGAGGGTTATGAATTTTGAATTAAGTGATGATCACAAGGCGATTCGACAATTGGCAAGAAATTTTAGTGAGTCCGATCTTAAAGAGACCGCTTCAAAGTGGGATCAGGAAAAAAAATTTCCACATGAATTAGTCCCCAAATTAGCGGAACTAGGTTTTATGGGAATGAGTATTCCCGAGGAGTATGGTGGCTCGGATTTGGATCTATTGTCTTGCGCAATTGTGATGGAGGAAGTGGCCCGTCATTGTGGTTCGACGGCCTTAACCTTGGCTTCTCACAATGGACTGGGATCAAAACATATTTTGGAATTTGGAAATGAAGCTCAAAAGAAGAAATATCTTCCAGATATTGCAGCTGGAAAAAAACTCTCGGCTTGGGCTTTAACCGAACCTGGAAGTGGTAGTGATGCCAGTGGCATGAAAACTGTGGCGGTCGAAGAAAAGGACTGCTTTGTTTTGAATGGCTCTAAGGCTTTTATTACCCAGGGATCGGTTGGTGATGTTTATTTAGTCTTGGCGAAAACCTCGCCAGAAAAACGTCAGAAAGGCGTGTCGGCTTTTATTATTGAAAAGGGGACACCTGGTTTTACGCCTGGGAAGCCTGAGGACAAATTAGGCTGTCGAGGAAGCGACACCTCGACCTTGAGTCTTGATAACGTGCGCGTGCCTAAGGAGAATCTTGTCGGTGAACGCGATATGGGTTTTATCGATACGTTGAAAATTTTGGATAAGGGTCGGGTGATCATTGGCGCGATGGCCTTGGGTTTGGGGCGCGGGGCGCTCGAAGAGAGTATTCGCTATGCCAAAGAGCGGGAGCAGTTTGGTCAGCCGATAGCCAATTTTCAGGCGATTCAGTGGAAGCTGGCGAATATGGCAACTGAGTTGGAGGCGGCGAGACTTCTACTCTATCGGGCCTGTTATCTTCATAGGGAAGGGCGATCGATTAATACGGAAGCTTCGATGGCTAAACTGTTTGCTTCGGAAGCTGGCTTGAAAGCCTGTGATGAGGCTATTCAGATTCATGGGGGCTATGGCTATATTAAAGATTATCCTGTTGAGCGATATTGGCGGGACTGCCGTATCTGCACGATTGGCGAAGGCACGAGCGAAGTTCAGCGTATGATCATCTCCCGCAATATACTTAGGGGTCAGGGCGGTTAAGTGCCAGGTTAGCAACCTGGCACTTAACCGCCCTGACCCCTTTCTAACTTCAAGACGTAGGTAAAAACAAAGGGGCGCACGCCTTCAGTCTCAGCGTCGTGCTCATCGACTTTTTCGCGCATCACCAAATCAAAGCCAACGATTTCGAGATTAAGTTTCCAGGCACGTTGATCCGTGTATTCTAAGATTGCCTTACCCCAGTCCGTTTCTCGGATATGAGCGAGAGCATTACCTGTAAAATCAAAATCATTCGTAAGCCCTGAAAGAACTCCCTGTGCGGTTGCCATATCCAAGACCGGAAAATAACTCTCAGTTAATGAATCAAAAGCATGATGATCCGATAAAGGGTTTTCGGCTGCACGAGGGCTCGCTCGTCGGGGCGCATCGACTTGACCTTTGAAGGCGAATCGATCCAAGGTCTCGGTCAAAATCGTATTCAATTCATCTATTAGGACGGGATCGTTGAGAGTGATATCAAAAATTTCGCCAGGCTTTGTATGCAAAGCAATATGATCAAGAACAGGGCTTAAGAGATTTAGGTCCTCAAAGCTTTGGTTTTCAGCGCGATGGAGATCGAGTTCGATATTCGGGAGTACGTGGCGCTCGATCAATTCACCATGTCTTAAAGCATATTCGGTTTCGGCTTTATCCCTCACAATAAGTTTAATTCGAGGGACAAAGTGCGGATCTCTTGTATGAAAATCAAAAAGTAAAATTCCGTCACGATTCATATCACGTAAATTAAGAATCAAAGACCAATCTGAACGATAAACGCGATGGCTATTCAGGCCTACGACGGGGTCTTCCATCTGATGCCGGAGGGGCATTTGGACTTGCTGACCAGTTGTCTTGATCTTTTCGTAATCAACTTCACCGGCCAGTTTTTGAAAATTTGGCGTGCATGGATCTTCCGCATGGGCGATAAAACTTACAAATATAAAATAAATAAAAAATGCGGGACATCCCCTCACTAAATCTGCCTCCTTAAAACTCAGCACGAACCTAGCCCAAGGAATCAAAAATCTCAAGTTCTGCGGGGAGTGCGGCTTCCACCAAAAGTCTGAATTGTATCTAAGTTCTTGACATGATTGATTCGGTCGATTGGGAGTGTCCATATACGTGTGGGGGTTTTAAGGTAAAGCTCAGTTTCGGTCATCCCGATGAGCTCACCTTTGTAAGTACAGGAGTTAGCATGTACGACGATTTGGGTGCCCTTTTTCAGCTGTTTGCTTTGTAGCATTAGGAAGCCTTCCGTTTTTGGACAAACATCGTGTCCGGAACTTTAATCCCGGCGCGCTTGGCTTCTTCCAAAAAGCTTGGTTTGTGTCCCGTGGCTCGAAATTCTGTAACAAGTTTTTCGTCTTCACCTTCGATGCCTAAAATCTCAAGAACAAAAATGTCGTTCACCAGATAGTTTCCGTCCTCATCGAGGCCGGTAACTTCCGAGATATGAGTGATTTTTCGCGAACCATCTCGAAGGCGGGAGGCTTGAACAATTATTTGAATGGCATTGGCGATCTGACTACGAATGGCGATCAAAGGCATTTCAAGCCTGTTCATCATAATCAGAGTTTCTAGCCTCGCTAAAGCTTGCTTGGGATTGTTGGCGTGAAGTGTCGCCATCGATCCCGAATGGCCTGTGTTCATGGCTTGCAAAAGATCTAGAGCTTCAGGGCCTCGAACTTCCCCAATGACGATTCGATCCGGGCGCAGCCTCAAGCTGCTTTTAACTAGATCGCGAATTTCGATATGGAGTTTATCGTTGTTGACGGTTTCCATTCTTAAAACATGTTCTTGTTGAAGCTGAAGTTCGGAAGCATCTTCGATTACTACAACTCGCTGCTCGTCGGGAATGAAACTCGAGATAGCATTGAGCAAAGTTGTTTTTCCTGAACTTGTGGAACCCGATACAATCAAATTTTTCTTTAACTGTACGGCCATATGTAGAAATCGAGCCATTTCCACAGAAATCGCTCCGCCTTGGATCATATCTTTTACGAGCAAGGGTTCACTTCCAAATTTTCGAATGGCAATATACACACCATCTTTAGCAGCCGGGGGAACAACGATATGGATTCGACTACCATCGGGGAGCCGCGCGTCCAAAATGGGATGCTTCTCATCAATGCGACGGCCAACAAATTGCGCAACGTTCCGAGCAGCGGCCATCAGGGCATCTTGGGTTTCAAAAACACTTTCGGCCCGATAAAGACGACCTTTGCGTTCGATATAAATTACGTCTGGCGCATTGATTAAAATTTCGGAGACCGTATCGTCGTCCAAAAACTCAAGGATAGGGCCCAGAAACGCACGGGTTGTATCACTATCGATAATTGCCACAGAATAGCTATTATATCGCGTTTTTGGGAGCATTTGAGGACCTCCACAATGGCATAAGCCTTGCAGTACTCAGAGCGGGGAAATTACCCAAAAGGGAGCCTATGAAAGTTCTAAGCTATTATAATAACAGGGGAAAACTTATGAACCGCCGCTCTATTGACCCAGTTGGCAAGAGAATTATATGGGGCCTTTATGTCGCGCTTATAACGACGGCATGTATAACTTTATCGGGTCGTCCCTTACACGCTGAAGATACGGCTCCTACGGCCAGCGAGCTTCAAAAAAGAGAAAAGATCCAACAACTTTACGAAAAACAAATTCCTCTACTTGAGCAATACGTTCGGAAGTATCCTCAGGGTGAGAAGAGCGCTAATTTTTTGTTTCGATTGGGCGAGGCATATTTTGAAAGTGCCAAATTCGCTCAGCTTCAAGGTCAGGACTCCCGAAGTTCTTTATATACGCAGAAAGCTATTGAAGCCTTAGAAACACTTCGTCGCGATCACCCCTACTACGAGCGTGCGCCCGAAGCTTTATTGGTTTTAGCGAGCACCTACATCGAGCAGGGTGATTCCGCTAAAACGGGCTCAGTTCTCGCCGAAATTGCGGATCGATTTCCTAATTCACCGATTATGGAACAAGCCTCTTATTTGCTTGGTGATTATTATTTTGATAAATCTCAGTTTTCTCAGGCCAAGAATTTTTATGAACAGGCTTTGAAGAATGAAAAATCTCGAGCCTATGCGAATTACAAATTGGCTTGGGTGGCTATTCAACAAGATCAGCCCGGAGTGGCCCTTCGGCATTTCGAACAAGTGATAAAGTTAAATGTTCAAGATGGCGAAAAATCCTTTGATTATTCTCGCGACGCGGCTCGCGAAATTGTTTGGCCTGCGATTGAAGTCTACTCTCCATCCAAAGTGATTCCTTATCTCGAAGGAATTCTAAAAAGTGCAGAGCTTCTGAAAATTGGACTCTCTGGTCTTGCCAAAGGTCTCAATGATAAGGGCGAATATGCGACGGCGAGCAAAGTCTATGCTTACCTTCTTCAGAGATTTCCTCAGGAGGTTGATGCCGAAACATGGGTCTCGGGTCAACTTGAGGCGGAAGAAAAAATGGGACGATCCGATCAGATCGCTAAACTTGTTTCTCGACTCAGCGGCGTGGCGGGAAACTCGCCCGCACTGAGATCAAAAATTTATTCTAATGCTAAAAAATATCACTCTGAAGCTCAGGTCGAGAAGGATCCTAAGCGAAAGTCCGTTCTTCTTGATCAAGCCATTGCTTATTATCAGGCTTACTTTCAGCTCGGAGACGAATCGCCCGCCAAGCATGCCGAAACGTCGTTTTATTACGGCGAAGCCCTTTATGCCCGAGCCCGCTTTTCTGAGGCCTCTAAGGCCTATGAGTTGGCGGCCAAAGAGCCTCATGATAAACAAACGGAAGCTGCTTGGAACTGGTATTTAACGACCGAAAAAACGGCTCCTGGATTTCGTTATCAGGGCAAAAATGTTCAGGCCGCAAGCCCCGATGACGAGAGATTTTTGGAAGCCGCGAGCTTTGTCGCCAGGCTGTCCAATATGGATATAAATAAACGACGAAAAGCGAGTTATCAATCAGCTCGCCTTCTTTATCAGCTTAATGATTTTGATCGAGCTTTGCCGATATTTGAAACGCTGGCGAAGCAACATGCAGGAACCGAAGAGGCCAAGCTATCGGCGCAGTTAGTTTTGGATATTTATAATCTTAGAAAGGATTATGCTCAAGTTGCACAGCTTGCAAAGGACTTTCAATCGTCGGCCAGTGGATCTGAAAAATCTTATTTAAGCATGATTGAACAGAAAGCTGTTTTCAAAACCATTCAGGAAGATGAGACCAAAGCGAAGTCCTTACCCCTGGAGAGTCAAATGAGCGAATTAAGTCGAGTGGCCAGCCGCTATATGGAATTTGCTCGTAACTATCCCCAATCATCATTTGTGGATGCTTCCATTTGGGCGGGATTGCAGTTGTACGCTAATGCGGCTTCAGCGGCACAAGATAAAAATTTCTCGGAGCTTCGAGCTAGTTTTCAACTTCTTACTCAGCGCTACCCTAACTCCAAATTTGCTCCTGAAGCCATTAAGCTAATGGGAGATTTTTTAACTTATATCAAACCGGGGACTCAAATCCTAAGCGCCTATCGAGCTTATCGCGATACCTGGTTGAAGCAGATGCGTGCACAACCGGCGGCGACTCGAGGCAATATGGGAATGATGCTTTATGACTTCTCTACTGACTCGGAGAAGCGAAGTTTAGAGAAGGAATTTGCGAGTTTACCGGTGACCGATGACAACCGCGAAGCGGTGGCCCGAGGCCGCATTCGAGCTCTTGAAGTCACGCACCAGAACTTTGAAAGTCTTTCGATGTCTAGTATTAAAACGCTTAAGGAAAATACTCAGAAAAAAATGAGAGGCCTTGAAAAATTCGAAACCGAAGTAACTCAGTTTGTTCAGCTTGGCTACGCACCCCTGGCTGTCGAAGCTTTGAAGCTTTTGAGCGAGGCCTATTCCCATATGGCCAATAGTCTTCGTCAAGCCCCTGTACCTTCCGTGCTCGAAGGAGACGATCGTCAAAAGTATCTTAATGCCGTAAGCGAGCAAGCCGCTGCTTATGAAGTTAAGGCTTCCGAGGCGAAAGCGGCGGCGGATAAGACAGCAGGCCTAAAAGGTTAAGTCGTCGTAGACATCCCGCCAGTTCTTTTAGATAATAAGTATATGGCTCTCCGATGCGTATTATGTACTTTGCTTTCTTATATGCTGTTTAGCGTGATCGTGAGCTTTGGCCAAAGCGATGAATCTAGGCCGGCGCTCAGTCCTGAGCTAAGAAAGAGAATCATTTATAAGGAGAAGTCTTATTATGACTTCGAGGATACTTTGATCCGGGGAGATAAAGTAGGACCCGAAGGTTCCAGCGTGTTTCGGAAGGATCGCGTTCCTTTTAAGAGTTCATTAAACCTTAGACGTTCCTTTATTCCTGAATTGAAGACGTCCGCTCAAGAAGCTAGATAATAGGCGTGACTCTTGCTTTAGTTTTAATCTCCTTGATTTCGGCGGGCCATCCGGCATTGGATTCGGTGCGTTTGGAGTTTAAAAACAAAGAAAGCTTCAAAGTTCAATTTGAGCAAAAGGTAACGCAAGAATTGTTTCCGGATGATCCCGAACAAGCCTCCGGGCGGATTCAGTTCACAAAGCCCAATCAATTTGAATGGGTATATGAGAAACCCCAAAAAAAGAAAATCCGATTCGACGGCAAGCAACTTTGGGTTGACGGCGAGCTCGTGACGACGCCGGGCATCAGCTTGGAAGAAGCTTTTTCATTTTTATGGGGGGAGGCTGATTCAAAAATATTTGATATAGAAAAGGTTTCGACGAAACAGTTTCGTCTAAAGGTTAAGAAGGGGCTTGAGACGAGCTTCAAATCGATTGATGTTTGGGTCGAAAACTCGCGGGTTAGTCAGGCGATTGTTCATGATCAGCTGGATGGCAGTAGCCAAATTCGATTTTTCAATTGGAAGTTTTGAGCGCCGCCGCAAAATGATGCAGCGAGTTAGTCTGTAAATCTGTAGGAATTTTTCGGAGCATCGGTTAGCCTTTTACTATAGGCAAAACCACCTAAGCTGTGAAAATTATACTAAAAATTGTTAATTTAAAGACTCACGAAAGCGTTGAATCTATATTCGACAGGCTTCCTATATTGATGGGGAGATCGAAAATTTGTGATCTCGTACTTCAAGACAATTTAGCTTCTCGTCAGCATTGTATTTTGGAGCCAACGGATGCGGGTCAAGTTCGTCTCGTCGATTTACAGTCGGCCAACGGAACTCAATTTCAGGGGCAGAAGATTGATAAGCAAGCCATCAAAGCTGGTGACTCCTTTAAAATCGGGGATACTGAAATTCATATTGAGCGCATTTCAAAAACCGTAGAGGAGTCAACCGTATTTGATCTGACTCCTGTTGAGATACGACAGGTTCCTGAGCTTACGGGAACAAAGCTTTCTAAGAAACCTCAACCGGAAGGTGAATCGACCGAGCCGATGGATGAGGTCTCGCCTCTGCCAATCGAGCCACCTGCGGACGATTCCAGGACGGAAGTAAGTTTAAAAACCCCAGTTATTTTAAAAGTGGCTCCTCAGCGAGTAACACAAACGAAGGATTGGGTTCAAGTTTCACTGTTTTGGAAAGAAGAATTAATTGATATCAAATGTTTCGATAGGGGTCAGAGCGTTCATATCGGAACCGGCGCTGGTAATGATCTTGTCATTCATTTGCCCGGATTTCCTGACAGCTTTGAATTTTTGAAGATTCTTCCGACGGGAATCGAGATGAATCTTCATGCCTCGATGAATGGATTGGTTGAAACTCGTAAAGAAACAAAAGATCTTGAGGAGCTTCGAAAACTGGCTCGGCCTTCCGAGATGGGATTGAGCACTTTTATACCGTTTGAAGATCGTTGTTTGATTGAGATGGGGCCCTTTAGCTTTTTTATTCAGGCGGTGCGACTGCGAATTACGGAGGCCTTAGAAGCTCCTTTGGTTAAAGAAGCCTTCTTTTCGGGTGTGCTGGCGACGGTGGCTACTTCTTTTGTTTTATTTTTATTGATTGTCGGAGGTTTGTCCGAAGCCCGGGAAGACGTCATCGAGGAAGAGCCGGTCGCAGTACTTCAACTTGAAAAGCCAGAGGTTGAAAAACCTAAATTTGAACCTTTACCTACGCCGCCGGCACCAAAGCCGAAAGTGGAGCCCAGGCCGGAAGTAAAAACCGGGCCGACGGCTCAGAAGAAAGTCCAGAGCTCGGGAACGGAAGGCCAGGGCGCTCGCGCCAAGGGCGCCGAAGGGAAGCGAGGAAGCAAAGACGGCACGACGAAAGCTAAGGGTCGCGCCATTGGATACAAATCAAAGGCGAGTCCCCCGAAAAAAGCTATTCCAAAAGGGGCCTTTGGTTCGGAAAAATCCGAAGTGGCCAAACGAGGCTTGACGCCTGATCGAGGCGTCGGAACTGGAAAGGAAAAACCCAAGGGCACGGGCCAACAAGTTGCCACTCTTAAACCCAAGCCTAAAATTCGTGTTGAGGATCAAGGAATATTGGGAGTTTTGGGTAGCAGCGGAGGCGGCGGAAAATCATCTTCCGGTGGGAGAGCTGAGGGGGAAGGTCTAGGAGGTGCTCTAGAAGGCGCTCTAGCGGGGCTTGAACGTGTCTCAACGGCTGATGGACGAGGGGCTGGTGGACGTGGGGAACGTGGAAAAGAATTTGGTGGCGGCGGAAGTTCATTAGATGTGGGTGGACTTGGAACTAAAGGTAAGGGCGGTGGTCGCTCTGGTTTTGGTCTCGGGAGTAGCGGCAAAAAGGGTGAGGCCGAAGTTTCTTATGTCCAAGAAGAAGTAGAAGTTCGAGACGGTTTGACTCGCGAAGAGATCGAGCGGGTCGTGATGGCACATCAAAATGAGATTCGAGCGTGTTACGAGAAAGCCCTGATTAACTCAGGAAATATGAATTTATCGGGACGTCTTAAAGTGGGCTGGTTTGTCAATCGATCGGGCCGCGCTCAGAACCTTCAACAACAGAGTAGCTTTGGAAATGAAGCTGGCTTGTTTGATTGCGTGGCCCGCAGAATCGAGAGCTGGCAATTTCCACAGCCTCGTGGTGGGTCGGGTGCTCAAGTATCGTGGCCCTTTGTTTTCCGAAAAGGTGGTTGATGGATATTATAGGGAGACGCGTAATGAAATTAAAATGGATCGCATCAGTCATTATGCTCCTGGCTTTGGCGGGATTTTCTCGAGGACTTATGTCTCAAGAAGCTGTGGACGACACGCAGGATGTGCCACGGGGTTTTTATGTCGGAATGAGTACGGGGCAGATTTATTTTTTGAATCAAAATGATCGACGGGTTTTTGAAGATGCATGGGTCGTGGGACTTCGCGCCGGATACGATCTGATCAAGTATCTCTCTATCGAGGGGCAATTTCGGTTTTCCGGACATGATACTTCAACCCAAGGTCAATCAGGTGTTCCTAATAGTTTTTTAGCCTATCAAGGTCTTGGGTTTCTAATCGGAAACTATCCTGTGACACGCCGTCTGACCTTATTTGCCAACGCCGGTGGAGGACTTTGGTATACCAATCCTAATCAAAAAGAAATCGTCGGCACGGCCTATCGAGGAATGTTTACGGCAGGTCTAGGTCTTCAATATTTTCTCAAGGTGAAGGGCCTGGCCATGGGCTTGGATCCGAGTCTGAGTATTATCAAAGACCTCCAGGGAGCCGTCCTCCAGGCCACAGGTTATCTTCGATATACATTTTAGAAGCTAGACACTCGACCTTCTGTTTTTAGGGGGCTAAAACACTCTATGCTTCAGAGTATGACGGGTTATGCAGGAGCCCAGAAAATCTTTCGGGGTCCTCAGGGCGAATTAGAGATTCGAGTTGAGATACGATCGGTAAATTCAAAATTTCTCGATCTTCAGATTCGTTCCCCCCGGTCTTATTTAGGTCTTGAACAGGCGTTTTCGGCAATTATTCGCAAAAGACTCAAGCGAGGACGAATTGAAGTCTTTATTCAGCGTCGTGTATTGGAAGGCTACGAGCCAGAGATTCATGTCAACATCGGTCAAACTCGTAAGCTTGCTTCCGCACTTGCAAAAGTTGTTGAAGAGAACTCCCTTGCGTCGACCGTTGGCCTAAGAGATCTTTTGCAGTTTCCTGATTGGCTTGCAAGTGATGAGAAACTTGATGCCTTGGATCAAGAAAAAGCCCAGGCCTCAGAAGTCTTGGAGCAGGCTCTTGAATTGCTTAATAAAGATAGACGAGCGGAAGGCGAAAGCTTGACCAAAGTCATTCTGCAACATTTGAGGGATATTCGCGCACTTTATTCCAAGATCGAGCCCAAGTCTGACTCACTCGTTCAATCTCTAAAGGAAAGATTTCGTGAAAGATTGAATCTAATTTCAAATGCTTGTCATCAAGATCCGGCTCGCTTGGAGCAGGAAATTGTCTTGTGGGTGGCACGTGCGGATTTCCAAGAAGAGATTGATCGTTTGCGGCATCATCTTGAGGCGCTTGAATCTCTGGCGGGCAAAACCGGTGAGGTGGGGCGCAAAATGGAGTTTGTACTGCAAGAAGCGCATCGCGAACTGAACACGATGGGCTCTAAATGTGTGGATGTTGCGACGACCCATGAAATTATTGAGATGAAAGCTTTGGTTGAGCGTATTCGAGAGCAAATTCAGAATGTAGAATAAAAAATGGTCGAAACGGATCAAAAAACTCGAGGTTTTGTTCTTTGTGTATCCGGCCCTTCAGGCAGTGGGAAGACCAGCCTCTGTGATCGACTTGCTGCAGAACATGAATATGTGGATCGCTCCATCTCGGTGACCACACGTCCTCAGCGACCCGGGGAGCTTTCCGGTAAGGATTATATTTTCGTCTCCCATGAGGAGTTTGAAAGGATGAAAGAGGCCTGGCAATTTTTGGAATGGGCCGAGGTTTTTGGTAATTTCTATGCGACACCTGTGGGGCCTGTAAAAGAAAGTCTAAAGAAGGCCAAAATTATTGTGATGGATATCGATACCATAGGGGCATCATTTGTTAAAAAGCGGATGGGTCGGGATTCTGTTACGGTGTTTATTTTGCCACCATCGATGCAGGAGCTTGAACGTCGACTACGCGAGCGCCGTCAAAACAATCAAAAGGATCTCGAAATGAGGCTGGAAGAGGCGGCTCGAGAAATCGCCATGGCCCCATCCTATGAGTACAGGATAGAAAATGGCGAGTTTTCCAGCGCCTATCAACAACTCCTTGATATTGTGGAGAAAGAGCGTTTAAAGCTCTGAAAAGCCCTTGAATTGGTGGGAAGCCTAGGCTAGTTAGATTTAAAGAAGGAAGTTGCACAAATGGCTCGTATTACAGTTGAAGATTGTCTTGATCATGTTGATAGTCGGTTTGAACTTGTTCATATTGCCACGAAGCGAATTCGGCAGCTGATGAAGGGGGCTAGGCCTCTAGTCGACAACACATTTAGTCAAAATAAGATCGTGGTTTTGGCTTTAAGGGAAGTTGCGGCTGGCTGTGTAAAGCGGGCGCCCAATTCTACAAAAGCCTTGCCTGATGAAGACGAAGCCTAGGTCGATCTTTCGGGCCATTGCCTGCTAAACTATTTAAATCGTGAGTTTGTTGGAGAGCCTCCTTCAGGAGGTCAAAGAAGATCATCCTAATTTTCCATTGGAGCCTTTAAGCAAGGCGTATCTGATCGCCGAGTCTGCTCACGGAACTCAAAAACGCAAAAGCGGTGAACCCTATATCGTCCATCCTATCGAAGTTGTACGTATTTTACTTAAAATGAATGTCGATTTGCCCTCCCTCGTGGCGGGGCTTTTGCACGACACAGTGGAAGATACTCTTTTGACCCTTGATAAGATTGAAGATGAATTTGGCACTGAGGTTAAGTTCTTAGTGGATGGTGTAACCAAGCTTTCAAAATTATCTTTCCGATCCTCGCATCGCCTGCAAGCTGAGAATTTTAGAAAAATGATTTTAGCCATGGGCAAGGACATCCGTGTGATCCTAATCAAATTGGCAGACCGCTTGCACAATATGAGAACCTTACAGTTTATGAGTCCCGCTAAACAGTTGATCATCGCGGCTGAGACCGAAGAGATTTATGCGCCTTTGGCGCATCGTCTCGGGATTAACTGGCTGAAAACGGAATTACAGGACTTGTCGCTTCGTTATCTTAAGCCTGAGATTTATTTCAAATTGGTTCAATTGGTCGCGCAAAGCAAAGAGAGCCGTGAAAAATATATCCATGAGGTCATTGAAATTTTAAATGCCAAGCTTATTGAGGCGGAGTTTGCAAACTTTGAAGTAACAGGGCGCCCTAAAAACTTTTATTCCATATATCGCAAGATGGAAGATCAACATCTTAACTTTGATCAAATCCATGATCTATTGGCCTTTAGAATTGTTTGCGAAGATATTCGCTCGTGCTATCAAGCTCTAGGGATCATTCACTCGATGTGGAAGCCGGTGCCCGGTAGATTCAAAGATTATATCGCGATGCCTAAGGCCAACCTCTATCAGAGTTTGCATACAACGATCGTGGGTCCAAAAGGTCAGCGGATGGAAATTCAAATCCGTACCCATGATATGAATGAGATTGCTGAACTTGGAATTGCAGCCCATTGGACTTACAAAGAGGACGGCAGTGTTGAGAAAAACATTATCGAAAAATTTTCTTGGGTCCGTCGCCTTGTTGAAGAGCAAGAGAGTGTTCAAGATCCTTCTGAATTTTTAAACACTCTTAAAGTAGATTTATTTGAAGAAGAGGTTTTTGTCTTTTCTCCGAAGGGTGATGTCGTAGCTCTGCCCCGCAATTCATGTCCGATTGATTTTGCCTATTCGATTCACTCTGAAGTGGGGCATCGCTGTGTCGGGGCCAAAGTAAACGGGAGATTGGTACCTCTTCGTCATAAGCTTCAAAGTGGAGATGAAATCGAAATTATAACCTCCGAAGGTCAAACGCCCCGAAAGGATTGGCTGGATTTTGTCGTCACCTCACGAGCTCGTTCAAAAATCCGTGCTCATGTCAAAAAAGCTGAGCGTGATGAATCCAAAGAAATGGGATTCAAGCTGATAGAACGAGAGTTTAAGAAGCTTAAACAGAATGTTGTTCGCTTACAGAAAGATCCAAAGTTTGAAGAAGCGATTCGGAAGCTTGGAGCCGCCAATGAGGAGGATCTATTTGTAAAAATCGGCTATGGCAAGATGCTTGCTGGAGAAATGGCCAAAAGTATTTTGGTGCATATGGGTATAACCGAGGCGGAGCCGGAGAGCGCCTTAATCGAAGCTGCGGCCGAGCGACGAAAGCTTCGAGAGGCTGGGGAACGAAGTGGGCGAGAGCGAAGCGCGGTACTCGTTGAGGGTATCGACAATGTTTTGGTCCACTTTGCTAAGTGTTGCAGTCCACTGCCCGGCGAGCCGATTGTAGGTTTTGTCTCGCGAGGTCGAGGCATCACCGTCCATTCGGCGGATTGTGAATTGGCTTTAAATCTTGATCCCGAACGAAAGTTTGAGCTCGAGTGGGATCCAGGTCAGAAAAAACAGTTTAAAACAGGTATCAAAGTTACGACTGAAGATCGTCCAGGGATGCTGGCCGACATTACTCAAATGATTTCTCAAACAGGGGCCAATATTAGCGATGCAAGAGTTCAAATGCTTTCGGATGCCAAAGCGAATATTTATTTTGAGGTTGGGCTGGCCGATTTGAACCATTTAAATGGTCTGATTAGAAAGATCGAAGGTTTGAAGGGCGTGATTACGGCTGAACGCTATCGATTCTAGAAGCCTAGTTCAATCGTTTATTCCTTCGTTTCTTCGACCTCATCTTCAAAGTCTCCATCATCATTGCCGCCCATTCGGCCTCGTCCCGCATTGATACCGTATTTTCGAACAAGTCTTTGCACGCTTTTTCGATCAATACCCGCTTCTTTAGCTGCGGCTGATATATTGTAACCATTTCGCTGTAGGATTTCTTCGAGGTATTGTTTTTCAAAAGAAGCCACCCATTGTTCCTTGGCATCCTTGAAACCCAAATCATCACGGATATCGAGTTCGGCCTTGGCGACTGGGACGCGGACTCGTTCTGGAATATCCTCAGGAATTATTTGTGAGCCCTCCATCATCGACAGAGCCCGGCTAATCGTATTGCGAAGTTCTCGTACATTTCCAGGCCAGTCGTAAGAGAGTAGTAACTCCATAGCACTAGAGCTGATGCCTTCGATGGCTCTCTCGGGATGGACTCTATTATGTTCCTCGATAAAATGATCGACCAAAAGGGGAACATCTTCTTTTCGCTTTCGTAAAGGCGGAAGATAAATCGGAATCACATTTAACCGATAAAACAAATCTTCTCGGAAACTTCCTTTTTTGGCTTCCGCTTCCAAATTTCTGTTGGTGGCAGCGATAACTCGAACATCAACGGGTAGCACTCGATCGCCACCGACTCGACGAATGTGTCGAGACTCTAAAACTCGTAAGAGTTTAGGTTGAAGGTCCATTTGGAGTTCGCCGATTTCATCCAAAAAGATTGAGCCTCCGTCCGCTAATTCAAAGGCTCCATTTCGAAGCCCGGTCGCTCCCGTAAAGGAACCTTTTTCGTGACCAAAGAGTTCGCTCTCGATGAGGTTTTCAGCAACCGCTGAACAATCAAAAACAACAAAGGGTTTTTTAGCGCGTTTACTTTTCTCATGAATCGCTGAGGCTACAAGTTCTTTTCCTGTCCCTGATTCGCCTTCAATAATCACTGTGACGTCGGTTTGGGCGATCTTTTCAATGATCGTGTAGATCTTTCGCATCGCGTTGCTGCCACCAATCAAGTTGGCAAACTTACTTTTCTTACTCGGAGTAATCTCAAAGGTTTCGTCCAAAGGCATAAACTTCATTTCCGTTTTGCCCGCTCGAATCAAAGCGCCCGTGCTAAGAAAAGCTTCTTTCACTCGTATGCCATTAATATAGACACCATTCAATGAGTCAGCATCTTGAACGAGGTAACCATTTTTTGTTTGTTTGATTTCGAAGTGCAGTCTGCTCATCGTATCATCTTTTAAGGCGATTTCATTGTCGCCACGAGTTCCTACCCGAATGATAGGTTGAGTTAACGTAAATTCTTTGCCCTCTTGCTCGCCATTCAGAATGCTGAGCTTACACTTTGATAGTATTAAGCGCGTAGGCTGCTCCTCCCATCGAATGACTTTAGTTTTTCCCGTTTTCTCCGTGCTCATAGTTTCCCCTTTTGGTTTTCATAGGCAGTTTTCTGAATTTTTTCTCCGTAAAGAAGATAGTAAACTTGAGCGCTCTGCAAAACACGTTTTACATAGGCGCGGGTCTCTGCATAAGGAATGGATTCAACAAAAATATCTAAGCGATCCATACCGAGTTCTTTAAGCCATCGTTTAACTGGGGTTGTTCCCGCGTTATAGGAGGCAACAACTACGGGAAAGACAAAGGCAGGGGGCAAATCCCAACCTTGAACTTGATCGATTAATTCTCTCAAGTGATAGACACCTAAACGGACATTGGTTTCGGGGTCGGTTAGTCGACTGGCATCAAAATGTTTTACTTTGAGCTTGCGAGCCAAGCGGTCACCGAGTGATGGCATTATTTGTAGAAGGCCGATGGCACCGGCCGAAGAGATGACATCGGCTTGAAAGCGACTTTCCTCTCTCATGACTCCCCAAGCGAGAAATGGCGAGACTTCAAATTCCTTGCCGGCGGCGACAACAAATTGATGATAACTTTGAGGGTAATAGTAGGCGGCAATCGGGTCTTGCGCATTAAGACCCTTAATCTGGAAGTCAAAATTATGCTGAGCATAACGAATGAGATCGCTCCAGTCTTCAAGCTGAACAAGTCTGGAAGCGATGGATTCTTTTAGCCCATGATTTTTCGAACCCGTGCGCTCGAGAAAACTCTCTAATTCCAATTTGGCCCATGAGAAAAGGTTGGCGTTTGCAAAGAACTCCAATCGCTGCCAGGCGCCTTGCTGAAAAGCTGGGTCAGCAATTCGGTGCTTCTTGCTTGGCTTACGCACGATGCTTCCGTCAATGAAAAGAGGATTAAACCGAAATGTCTTAAACAAATTCTCATCTTGTAAAAGATAGTGAAACGAAGCTTTCCATTCATGACTTAGCTTGTAGTTAGTTTTTTCCTTGGCTCGTTTGTTATCCAGAAGCTCATAAATCTGAGCCATCCAATAAATGGATTGAGCCCCCAGGGCCTCACCTTCAGGTAGCTGAGGCAGTGTCTCGAGGAGGTTAAGAGCTTGTTTCAAGGATTCCTGATCCTCCTCAGATAAACTCTGTTTGCCCTTTTTGATTTTCCAATTTTTCATCAGCCGCGACCAGGCTTCGAACCAATGAGAGCTCTCGCGATAGGAACCCTTTGGAAAATCTGTTCGAAGCTGTGCGAAATATTTAGACGATTCCTCAAATTTCCTGTCATCAAGAGCCATTAGCCCCAATCTCAAGAGGCTCGTCTCCTTAATGCTGTCAGCCGGGTTCTTAAGTAGAAGCGCTTCGTAATGGCTTCGAGCCTCATCATACTTTCCTTGGCGAGTTAGTGAAAAGGCTAAAAGTTGCAACCATTGAATTTCATAGTCTGGATCAATTTCTTTCTCACGGAGTGATTTTTTCGATAAACTTTCTGCACGAGAATAATTTTTTTGAGCAAACTCCAAGCGAGCAATCGCGATTTCGACTTTCTGAGCTTCTTGCGGAGAAATTTTCTTTTCCAGACTAGCAAGCTCTCTTATCGCTTTTGAAAAAAGAGCCGCGCGCTTAAGTCGTTGAATGCGACTTAGATGAGCGTCGGCATCCAGGCTGTCAAGCCGCCCTGTCTCTTGGAGTCTCTTTTTGGCAATATTATCCGTGTCTCGAGCAGGATGGTTGATATAAATTTTTTCATAGAGGGCCAGTGCTTCAAATTGATTTTCTAACCGCCATTCGATATCCGCTAGTTCCAGAGTTGCATCGCTTTTTGCAGAACTATACGGATGATTCTTAAGGAAATCACGGTAGGCCACTTTGGCTTCTTGAATTCGATTGAGCTCGGTAAGGCTTCGGGCTTTGAATAAATCCAAAATCTCTCGAAAGCTTCGTGGAAATTCTTGTTCCCATTTAACACTCAAAAATTGTTCGTAATTTTTGGACTCGAAAGCCGCTCGCGCTCGGAGATAGCCGTCATGGGCTTTAAGACTCTTGTCTTGAATCTCCGGAAGATTTCGAAGCTCATCCCACTTTTCGAGTTCAAATAAAGCTCGTCTTTTAAGGAGCTCTCGTTGTCCCAAGCTCATCTTGCTTTGTTTGGGGGATAGTTGTCCCAGCAGGTCCAGACTAGATTGCCATTCGCCTTTTCCAATTGCATCATAGACTTGCTCATCGTGGATGGGCTTGGATGGGGCAGCGGCCAGCAGATTGACTAGCCCCATCAAGAGGATAAAGAGACGAAAATGCCCCAAAGCCATTATTTCAATTTTGAGGCATTTGTGGGACAGTGTCTAGCCCCTGAGCTCTAGTGAGATTTCTTTTGAAAGCACTAGATATTAGCTAAATAAGGTTTGAGTTATGGAAACTAGTCTAGGCTTTCAAAATATTAAGGAAGACAAATTATCGGGAGAGCAATTTTTGGCCAAACATCCGATGTTTCGTTACGAAGCGAGTGAGAGTGTTGATGAGGCTTTTCGAGATCGGGTGGTCCAGGGAAAAAAATTTGTAGTTGTCGGTCAAGGCGGGAGCGTCCTTCCTCTTAAGGTTTTTGTCGATGCTTTTGGTCTTTGGGATGAGATTTTAATTTGGAATACGATGGACCAAGTCTTTGCGGAGCATCTTCTGAAATATTGGAGAGATTCGGATTTCATCTTGGTTTCAAAATCGGGCGAAACCTTGGAACTTCAGGCCACGCTCAGATGGTTCATGGCCAAAGGTATTCATAAAGATAAAATTTTGGTCGTTACGGACAGGGAAAAAGGGCCATTGAGAAACTGGGCCGGAGAGAATTCCGTTCCGTCTTGTTCTATTCCTTCAGAAATTGGCGGACGATTTACAAATTTTATTTTATTTCACGAACTTCTCTTGAAACGGTTCGGAGTTGATCTAAATGTGGTGAGAATGGCGGCCAAGGAAAATATTGAGGGGCTCAAAGCCAATCCAAAAATTTTAGAGATGTACTTTCAAATGCTTATGGCCAATCCTCAAAGCCAGGGCCTGATTCTTTGGGCCTATGGTGAGAGGCTTTTGGGTTTGGCTCAGTGGATTCAGCAAGTCTTGGCCGAAAGCCTTGGTAAGATAAACAAATTTGATCTTCGAGTAGGAAAGCTACCGACCGTATTGATTGGACCTCAGGATCAACATTCGGTTTTGCAGTTTCTTCATCAAGGGCCGAACAATCATTTATTATGGTTTTTTGATTGGATGTCTGACGTGGCACCTTCTGGATTAGCGAAAGTGATGAGTGTTTTGTCGGAATCTTGTTATCAAAGTTTCCATGAAAAACTTGAGCAGAAAGGGAGTCAGCAGGATCTTATCCGCTGGCGATTGACTTCAGATTTGAATAAGGATTTGGGCGAGGCGATTTCGTTTGTTCAAGCCTTCGTTGAATATGCTGGAGGTCGATTAGGAATTAATGCTTTTGATCAACCCGGCGTCGAGCGTGGGAAAAAAATCGCCTTGGACCTGATGGCCCATTCTAAATTAATCGTTCTGTAATTTTTGAGGTGTTAGCAACTTGGTGTGATCGCCGTCAGATCCCTCAAGAGAGCGGATGATCTGAGTGAGGGGTTCCCGCGGCAGCTCCTTTTGAACTCGAAGGGCTTCATCAACAATTCGTTGGCTAACGCCGCGATGAGCCACAAGAAGTTCGCCAAGGCGACGAGGCTGTGAAAGATGACGATACGAGTTTTGAAGAAGGAGCGCAAACTCCAGCTGATAACGTCGAATTTGTCCCTTCTGTACAAGAATTTCCCCAATTTTTGCGTCCATTTGATGCTCCCTAAATTTACTCCGGCCCCCCCATGTTTGCAGGAACTATGCCTGAGCTAAGTGTTTGATATGGCAGGAGGAACAAGCTCAGACTTGGGGTCTGAATGACCCATTTAAGCCCTTGGAAAGGACATATTGGGAGATGTGGGAGAAAGGCTTTTGAATCAAGGTCTGCATCCCTTAACATAGAGCTAAGAGCATGCGTGTTGGCGTTATAGATCTTGGAACCAATTCGATTCGTTTCGATATCCACGAGATTCAGGGAGCGGGAGAAATTAAATGTCTTCAGCGCTACAAGGAGATGGTTCGTCTGGGCGATGAGGTATTTCGGACATCCAGGCTTCAAGAGCCCACCATACAGCGCAGCATTGACGCCCTTCAAAAATTTACTCGGCTAATGAAAAAGGAGGGCGTTGATGAGATTGTCGCAGCCGCCACAAGTGCGGTACGAGAGGCAAAAAATGCCAAAGATTTTTTAAGGCGCGTAAAGAGAGATGTCGGTATCGAGATCCAGATTATTAGTGGAAGAGAAGAAGCCCGACTCATCATGAAGGGGATTCGTGCTTTTGATACACGAGCCAAGAGTTCTTTTGCTTTTGTTGATATCGGGGGAGGCAGTACGGAGATTGGGGTCTTTCATGATAACCAAGTCTTGTTTAGTGAGAGCTTTTCCCTCGGAGCGGCGCGCTTAAGACAGATGATGAAATTTTATCCACCCACTACTGCGGATGTGGATAATGTGCGTGCTACTATTCGACAGAGTTTCGGGGCTGTTAGAGGGTTTAAGGATTGGCCCAAGATCGATCTTGTCCTGGGGGCCAGTGGGACGGTCAAAGCCATCGCCAAGCTAACAAAGACCTTGGGCCATGGAGATAATATCCAGAAGAAAGATCTTAACGATTTAGTAAAAAATATGATCCCCCTTTGTCAGGAAGAGCTCTTGCATATTCCTGGCATGGAAGAGAAGCGCGTCGATATCATTCTGTCCGGAGCCATTCTTTTAGAGGAGATT
>PCXB01000042.1:18708-36052 GCA_002787535.1 Deltaproteobacteria bacterium CG11_big_fil_rev_8_21_14_0_20_45_16 | reverse complement strand
AGGTAAATCACTTAACTTTCAGAAGGTCTGGAGAACAAAATGTCGGTAACAAAAGAGCAAGTAATTGAATTCATTTCCAATATGAGCGTATTGGAGCTATCTCAACTCATTAAAGAATTTGAGGACAAATTCGGAGTATCTGCAGCGGCCCCCGTTGCTATGGCGGCGATGCCTGCAGGCGCTGGTGGAGCTGCGGCTGAAGAGAAGACCGAATTCAAGGTCACCTTAGAGGCTGTTGGTGAAAAGAAAATTGATGTCATCAAAATTGTACGAGTTCTTACGGGTCTTGGTTTAAAGGAAGCGAAGGATCTCGTTGAGGCGGCGCCTAAAGCGGTAAAAGATGGCGTTTCTAAAGAAGATGCTGAAAAAGCAAAGAAAGAATTGGAAGCTGTCGGGGCGAAAGTCAAGATCGACTAGTCAGTCGGCATTGCACCCTGGTTTGCGGTCGCCTGATGATAGATTGGGCGGCCCCCCCGTGTCTTGTAAAAAGGCATCAAACGTTTCTTCACAGGTTGGGCTGTGAACAAATAAGGAAGGTCTATGGCACTAAAGACGCGCTCGGAATATAAGTCGGAACAGCTAAAAGCACCAAATTTTCGCTACCGAAGACGGTACGGGAAGATCCCTAAGATTATTGACATCCCCAATTTGATTCAGATGCAGAAGGAAAGTTATCGAAGCTTTCTTCAGGCTGATATTCGTCCTGAAGATCGACAAGATATTGGGTTGCAGGGAGTTTTTAAGAGCGTTTTCCCTATTTCTGATTTTAACGACACCGCTTCGTTAGAGTTTGTTCAATATGTATTAGAAGAGCCAAAGTATGATGTGACAGAGTGTCGTGCGAGAGGGATGACTTTTGCAGCGCCACTCAAAGTCACGGTGCGACTTGTTCTTTGGGAGTTGGATGAAGATGGTCAGCGCGCCAACATTCGCGATGTAAAAGAGCAAGAAGTTTATTTTGGCGAAATGCCGCTCATGACAACCAATGGTACGTTTATTATCAATGGTACGGAGCGAGTTGTTGTTAGCCAGCTTCACAGGTCCCCAGGAGTATTCTTTGACCGAGAAGGTTCGAAGACTGTCATCGGGCCAGTGGGCGGGAAAGTAAATTTTACCGCTAGAGTAATTCCGTATCGTGGTTCCTGGTTAGATTTTGAGTTCGACGCTAAGGACATAATTCAAGTTCGGATCGACAGACGCCGAAAATTTCCAGCGACCATTTTATTGCGTGCGCTCGGATTATCTGAAGAGCAGATTATTAATCATTTTTACGAGGCAGAGACTTTCTATATTGATGGAAAGAAAATTTCAAAATCCGTCGTTCCAGATGCGTTGCCCGGACAGGAATCTGCGGCCGATATTAAGGACAAATCGGGAAATGTCATCATCAAGCAAGGACGACGCTTTACTCGTTTTACCATCCGAAAACTTGAGCAAACCGGTATTTCAGTAATTGCAGCAACACCTGAAGAAATTGTTGGCCGAATAACGGCTCAAAATTTAGTTGATCCCGAGACGGGCGAAATTCTTCTCGAAGTAAATAGGGAAGTTACGCCAGATGTTTGGGAGCAAATTCAATCCGCAGGAATGAAGGAATTAAAATTAATTTATATTAACAACCAGACAGTATCTGGTGCTATTCGCGAAACACTTTTGCTGGATAAAGTAGATAGCCCCGAAGAAGCAATGATGGAGATCTATAAAAAGCTTCGTCCTGGAGATCCTCCTACTTCTGAATCCGCGCGATTGTTTTTCAAAGGCTTATTTTTTGAAGCAGAAAAGTATGACTTAGCTCAAGTGGGTCGATTGAAAATGAATCATAAGTTCAGACTCAATACGTCGCTTGATATACGCGTTCTTACTCAAGACGATATTTTGGCCACTATCAAATACCTGGTGGGATTAAAAGTTGGGCGTGGCGAAATTGATGATATTGATCATCTTGGTAACCGCCGCGTTCGAAGCGTAAGTGAGTTATTGGAAAATCAGTACCGCGTGGGCCTTGTTAGAATGGAACGAGCTATTCGAGAGCGTTTGAGTTTGCAAGAACTTGAAACTCTTATGCCTCATGAGTTGATTAACGCCAAACCTGTGTCGGCCGTCGTGAAAGAGTTTTTTGGAACTTCTCAACTGTCTCAGTTTATGGATCAGACGAACCCCTTGTCTGAAATTACTCATAAGCGAAGGTTGTCAGCCCTTGGGCCTGGAGGTTTGACTCGAGACCATGCTGGTTTCGAAGTTCGGGACGTCCATCCGACTCACTATGGACGGATTTGTCCGATTGAAACTCCTGAAGGTCCGAATATCGGTTTGATTGCGTCTTTGTCGAGTTATGCGCGGATCAATGAGTACGGTTTTATTGAGACTCCCTATCGAAAAGTCGAAGATGGTCACGTAACTCAAGAGATTGTTTACCTGTCGGCGCTTGAAGAGCAGGACGGCACAATTGCTCAAGCTTCAGTGCCTCTTGATGAAAAAGGTAAGATGACCGACGGCTTTGTAACAGCTCGACGAGCGGGTGAGTTCGTATTGGTGCCCCCAACTGAGGTAACACTGATAGATGTTTCACCAAACCAAATTGTATCAGTAGCCGCTTCATTGATTCCATTCCTGGAGCATGATGACGCGAACCGAGCTTTGATGGGTAGTAACATGCAACGTCAGGCTGTTCCGCTTGTTCGAACGGATTCGCCACTTGTTGGAACCGGCATGGAAGCGATTGTGGCACGAGACAGTGGGGTTACGGTTGTTTCAGAGAACCCGGGTTGGATTGAAAGCGTTGATTCGGGGCGAATTGTCCTTCGGGTAGATTCTGACTCACCGGATTGCGTCTTGAAGTCTCACAGTACCGGCGTTGAAATTTATAATATTTTAAAATATCAACGATCCAATCAAAACACCTGCCTCAATCAAAAGCCCATCGTTCGCGCGGGCCAATACGTGGAGAAGGGCGAGATAATTGCCGACGGTCCTTCAACGGAGGTTGGCGAATTGGCGCTTGGTCGAAATGTAACGGTTGCGTTCATGTCATGGGGAGGATTCAATTATGAAGACTCCATCCTTATTTCCGAACAGGCAGTTCGAGAAGACTTATTTACATCGATACATATTGAGGAATTTGAAGTTTTGGCTCGCGATACCAAGCTGGGAATGGAAGAAATTACGCGAGATATTCCCAATGTAAGCGAAGAAGCCTTGGCTGATTTGGATGAATCAGGAATCGTGCGCGTTGGCGCCAAAGTTCGTCCTGGCGATATCCTCGTTGGAAAAATTACTCCAAAGGGCGAGACACAGCTTTCTCCTGAAGAGAAGCTCTTGAGAGCTATTTTTGGTGAAAAGGCGAGCGATGTCAAAGACACCTCTCTTCGGGTGCCGCCAGGAGTTGTCGGAACGATCATTAATACAAGAGTGTTTCAGCGCGAGGGCGTGGAGAAAGACTCTCGTGCAAGATCTTTGGAAGATGCCGAAGTGAAACGAATTCTTAAAGATCAAGAAGATGAGATTCGTATTATTCGAGAGTCCGGATTTAGAACCCTACAAGGTAAGCTTGTTGGCCAGACTGTTAATGGTCCGATTCAAAGTCAGACTGGCTCACCACTTCTTAAGAAGGGTGACAAAATCACCGAGGAAGTTCTTAAGCAGGTAGATGAACTAGGGTGGGCACGGATTCCGCTTGAGAACGAAAGTGCGGAAATGAAGATTCGTTCCATTTTAGAAAATGTGAACAATCAGATTGAGGCCATTAAATTGGTGGCGCAGTCCAAAATTGAAAAACTTTCCAAGGGCGACGAATTACCTCCCGGCGTTATCAAGATGGTCAAAGTCTATGTTGCTATTAAACGTAAGATTGAAGTCGGTGATAAAATGGCGGGACGACATGGTAATAAGGGTGTGGTATCTCGAGTTTTGCCTGAGGAGGATTTGCCATACTTAGCCGATGGTACTCCCGTGGATATTATTTTAAATCCATTGGGCGTTCCTTCGCGGATGAATGTTGGACAGCTGCTGGAGACACATCTTGGTGGTGCCGCTAAGGGCATTGGAAGAATGATCGACAATATGCTGGAAAAGAATATTGAAGTTGAAATTCTTCGAGACTACCTGATTCAAGTTTACGACTCGGCTTCAGTATGTGAATTCTTGAAGTCAGCAAAACGTGAAGAGTTGGTTGAGTTTGCAAGAAAAGTGACAAAAGGTGTGACCGTAGGTTTGCCGGTTTTTGACGGCATTCAAGAGACGGAAATAAGCCGAATGTTGCGGCTAGCGAACTTGCCTGAAGATGGGCAGGCGTTCCTTTTTGATGGTCGTACTGGAGAGCCATTTGAGCGTCGTGTGACCGTTGGAACAATTTATATCCTTAAACTTCACCATATCGTTGAAGATAAGATTCATGCTCGAAGCATCGGGCCTTATTCGATCGTGACGCAACAACCTCTCGGAGGGAAGGCGCAATTCGGCGGTCAGCGACTTGGAGAAATGGAAGTTTGGGCGATGGAGGCCTATGGGGCTTCTTTCGCGCTACAGGAATTTTTGACTGTCAAATCAGACGACATCATCGGCAGAACCCGAATGTACGAGTCGATTGTAAAAGGCGATTGCAAGCTCGAACCGGGACTTCCTGAGTCGTTTAACGTTCTTAACAAGGAGCTTCGTGCCCTTGGTTTGAATGTTGAATTGCTACAAGAAGGCGAAGATAAGTCGACAACGAGTTCATAAGTAAAAGGGAGTTATCGTGGAAAACTTTTTTAACCTTTTTCAAAAACCAAAAGACCCCAGTTCAATAAAAGCTTTTAAGCTTAGTATTGCGTCGCCCGAGCAGATCCTTGAGTGGTCGTATGGCGAAGTAAAGAAGCCTGAAACAATTAATTATCGTACTTTTAAGCCTGAAAGAGGGGGCTTGTTCTGCGGAGCTATCTTTGGACCAGTCAAAGATTACGAATGTATTTGTGGAAAATACAAGCGGATGAAGCACCGTGGAGTCGTTTGTGAAAAATGTGGGACCGAAGTAATCGAATCAAAGGTTCGGCGGGAACGAATGGGTCATATTAAACTTGCTACGCCCGTCGCTCACATATGGTTCGTTAAAAGTTTACCCTCTCGAATTGGTGCACTTGTGGACCTTACACTTCGGGAGTTGGAGAGGGTTCTATACTATGAATCTTATATAGTAACCGATGCAGGTGAGACTCCGTTTAAAGAAGGACAAGTTCTTTCGGAAAGTGAATATCGACGAGCAGTAGAAGAATTTGGAGCTGAATTTACCGCAGATATGGGTGCTCAGGCGGTTCGCGATCTTCTAAGTAAGATCGACATGAAAACTTTGGCCGAAACGCTTCGAGTGGAGCTCGCAGATTGCAGCTCGGAAGCCAAGAGGAAGAAGCTAATTAAGCGACTGAAGGTTTTGGAATCATTTTTACAGTCCGAGAACCGCCCCGAGTGGATGGTGATGGATGTGGTTCCCGTATTACCACCTGATTTAAGACCTCTTGTGCCGCTAGATGGTGGAAGGTTTGCGACCAGCGATTTAAACGATCTTTATCGACGTGTGATCAATCGAAATAACCGGTTGAAACGACTGATGGAGTTAGATGCTCCGGATATTATCCTTCGCAATGAAAAGCGAATGTTACAAGAGTCTGTTGATTCTTTGTTTGATAACGGTCGACGAGGTCGTGTTGTAACAGGAACAAATAAGCGGCCGCTTAAGAGCTTGTCGGACATGATTAAGGGTAAGCAAGGTCGGTTCCGCCAGAACCTTCTTGGAAAGCGGGTTGATTACTCCGGACGATCCGTAATTGTTGTCGGCCCCCATCTTAGACTGCACCAATGTGGACTGCCTAAAAAGATGGCTTTGGAATTATTTAAACCCTTTATTTTTAACAAACTCGAAGAGCGTGGTTATGTGAGTACGATCAAAGCGGCGAAGCGAATGGTCGAATCAGAAACGCCGGAAGTCTACGAAGTTCTTGATGAAGTAATTAAAGAACATCCGATTATGCTTAATCGGGCGCCAACCTTGCACCGTTTAGGAATTCAAGCTTTTGAGCCGATCCTCACAGAAGGTAAGGCGATTCAACTGCATCCCATGGTTTGCACGGCTTTCAATGCAGACTTCGATGGGGATCAAATGGCTGTTCATGTGCCCTTGTCTGTTGAGGCACAAGTTGAAGCTCGAGTCTTAATGATGTCGACAAACAATTTATTGTCCCCTGCCAATGGGAGACCAGTTATTTGTCCTACTCAGGATATCGTTTTAGGACTTTACTGTATGACGCGTGAGGAGCCTTACGCTCAAGGTGAAGGAAAAATATTTCTAAATGCGGATGAAGTTCGAATGGCTCACGAAAATGGACATTTGGATTTGAATGCGAGGGTTTACTGTAAATTTGGTGACAAAAAGATGGCGACGACAGCGGGGCGTGTTTTGGTGCGCTCTGCCGTTGCCGATGAAGTTCCATTTCACCTTGTTAATCGAGTGATGGATAAGAAATCTCTGGCGAAACTGTTTGAAATTTCATTCAAACTGGCTGGTCAAAAGAAAACAGTGTTGATGGCAGATAAGCTCAAGAATATGGGCTTTGAATATGCGACTCGGTTTGGCGCTTCCATTGCGATGCAAGATATGGTCATTCCTGACAGCAAGATTAAACTTGTTGAGAAGGCTAAAGACGAAGTTAAGGAAATCGAAAATCAATATGCAGAGGGTATTATCACCGATGGTGAGCGATACAACAAAGTAATCGATATTTGGACCTCACTATCGGACAAAGTTTCGCAAGATATGATGGCCAACTTGGGTGTACAGGAATTTCATCCTCGACCAGATTCAAATCTAAATGCTTTTGAAGATCGAAAAGGAAAGCCTGTTCGCGATAAATCCTTCAATAACATTTTTATGATGGCAGATTCTGGTGCCCGAGGAAGTAATCAGCAAATACGTCAGCTTGCCGGTATGCGAGGTTTGATGGCGAAGCCTTCTGGCGAAATTATCGAAACGCCGATCGTTGCGAATTTTCGCGAAGGCTTGAATATGTTGGAATATTTCATTTCAACTCACGGTGCTAGAAAGGGTTTGGCGGATACCGCTCTTAAAACGGCGAATGCCGGATATCTGACTCGAAGGCTCGTCGATGTTTGTCAGGACAGCGTTGTTTACGATTATGATTGTGGCACTTTGGAGGGTGTCGAAGTCGACACTCGGATTCAGGGTGGTGAGGTTGTTGAACCTCTAACGGACCGTGTTTTGGGTCGAGTAGCTTTGTTCGATGTTAAAGACCCAGTCTCAAAAGACGTAATCGTTCATGCGAATGAAGAAATTACCGAAGAGGTTTGTGAGAAAATTGAGGCGGCTCAGATCAATCGTATGGCTGTTCGAAGCCCGTTGACCTGCAAGTCAAGGCGTGGCGTTTGCGTTTCTTGCTATGGTCGAGATCTAGCGCGCGGCATCCTCGTTAATATAGGAGAAGCAGTCGGAGTTGTTGCGGCACAGTCAATCGGTGAGCCAGGGACTCAGCTAACAATGCGAACCTTCCACATCGGTGGTACGGCTTCCGCTATGGCCGAACAAAACTCAATCGAACTTAAGAATGCCGGAACAATAAATTACGACAACCTTCAAAGTATTAAAATTGGTGGCGGCGAACTTCTGGTCATGAGTCAGAATGCCGAAGTCAAAATTGTTGATGAGGCTGGTCGAGAAGTTGAAAGACATCAACTTGTCTATGGATCGCGCTTGCGAGTGGAAGAGGGCGGTAAAGTTAAAGTGGGTCAGGTTATCGCTGACTGGGATCCCTATACGATTCCGATTTTGACAGAGTTTGCGGGTAATGTTCAATTTGAAGATCTTAAAGAAGGCGTCACTTACAAGGAGCAGAAAGATGCGACAACAGGACTTTCGCGCCGCACCGTTGCGGAGAGTAAGGAAGGCGCGGATTTACGACCTCGAATATTAATTATTGATCCCAAGACAGGGACGCCAATTATTAATCCTCGAACGGATAAAGAAGTTCGTTACTTTCTGCCGATGAGCGCCACGATTAGTGTCGAAAATGGTCAAAGCGTTGAGGCAGGCTCTGTCCTTGCCAAAATGCCTAAGGAGGCAATTCGTTCTAAGGACATTACAGGAGGCTTGCCTCGAGTAGCCGAGCTTTTTGAAGCACGAACTCCTAAGGATAATGCTGCGATTATTGCTGATTTTGACGGGGTCGTTTCGTTTGGTAAGGACACCAAAGGAAAGCGAAAGATTATTATTGCCTCGGAATCGGGCGAGGAAGTCGAATACATGATACCCAAAATACGCCATATTTTGGTTCACGAAGGTGACTTTGTGCGTGCTGGAGAGGCGCTTGTTGATGGCGCTGTGAACCCCCACGATATTTTACGAGTATTAGGGGTTAAGGCACTAGCCGAGTACTTGGTCGAAGAAATTCAGGATGTTTATCGCCTCCAAGGGGTTCACATTAATGACAAGCACTTCGAAGTTATCGTCAGACAGATGCTCAGAAAAGTACGGATTAAAGAGCCCAATGATTCCAGCTTCTTACATGGGGAACCAGTAAGCCGATGGTTATTTGAAGAGGCAAATGAAAAGCTCATTACGGAGGGCAAAAAACCTGCGACAGCTGAGCCACTTTTACTCGGTGTTACTAAAGCTTCCTTAAATACGGATTCTGTCCTTTCGGCAGCTAGCTTCCAGGAAACTACTAAAGTTTTCACTGAAGCTGCGACCTCGGGAAGGGTGGATTATTTGGAAGGCCTTAAAGAGAACATCATTATGGGCCGCTTACTTCCTGCTGGAACGGGTTTAAGAGCCTATCGTGGCCTTGAAATCAAGGTTGAAGGTGCCGACGATGAGTTCCTAGATGATGTGGATATCGATACGACCGGTCTGGGAGCAGATGCGGATGATATTGCTTCGGCGGGCTAAGATGGTGTTTTGAAAACATTTGCTTAGGGTCTCGTGTTGACATGAATGGGCTGTAAATCCTATTCATGGAGGGCTGGTTTTCGTATAGCAGCTAAAAGGTGCCTTCTGTGTGTTTCGCCAGAAACGCGAAAGAAGGCGAATAGTTAACGTAGAAAATTTAAGGATTTTGAATTGGGCCATAAGGGCCAGTTATTGGTTTGTAGGAGATATTTGAATGCCAACGATTAACCAACTCATTAGAAAAGGTCGTCGCCAAGAAAAGACGAAAACCAAATCCCCGGCACTTCGGGGTTCGCCGCAAAAGCGTGGGGTGTGTACCCGAGTTTTCACGATGACGCCTAAGAAGCCAAACTCAGCTCTTCGAAAAGTTGCGAGAGTACGTTTGACAAATAAATATGAAGTCACTGCGTATATCGGTGGCGTTGGGCACAATCTGCAAGAACATAGTGTGGTTTTGATTCGCGGTGGACGGGTAAAGGATTTACCCGGTGTTCGCTATCACATCGTAAGAGGAAGTTTAGATACAGCGGGAGTGCAGGACCGTAAAAAAGGCCGCTCTAAGTATGGCGCCAAGAGACCTAAAGCGTAATTCGTTAAGGAGAGATTAAGATGCCTCGAAGAAAAAGAGTATTAAAGCGAAGGGCTGTTCAGCCGGACTCGAAGTTTGGGGAACATATTATTTCGAAGTTTATCAATATGTTGATGTGGGGCGGGAAAAAGGCCACGGCTTCGAATATAGTTTATCAAGCCTTTGAAGATTTGAAAGCTAAGGGCGAAGACCCTGTTCGTGTTTTCAAAAAGGCTCTCGAAAATGTTAAGCCGGAAATTGAAGTTCGGTCTCGCCGAGTGGGTGGGGCTAACTATCAGGTTCCGATGGAGGTTCGGCCTGAACGTAAATTGAGTTTGAGTTGTCGGTGGTTGATCGATGCCGCCAGGGAGCGAATGGGTCGCTCCATGGAAGAGAAGCTTTCTGCAGAGCTTTATGAGGCTGCACAGGGTCGTGGCGGTGCAATGAGAAGGCGTGAAGAAGTTCACAAGATTGCCGACGCAAACAGAGCTTTTGCACACTTTCGTTGGTAGTTAATTTTTTGGAGTAAATTGTTGTGGGAATGGCCATGACCAAAACTAAATCAGCAGCGCTTGAAAAGACTCGAAACATCGGGATCATTGCGCATATTGATGCGGGCAAAACCACGACGACGGAGCGCATTCTTTTTTATACAGGTATTACTCATAAATTGGGGAACGTAGACGAAGGCAATACCCAAATGGACTGGATGGTCCAAGAGCAAGAGCGTGGTATCACAATTACTTCGGCGGCTACCACCTGCTATTGGAATGGTTTTCAAATTAATATTATTGATACCCCTGGCCATGTTGATTTTACAATTGAAGTTGAGCGATCGCTTCGTGTTTTGGATGGAGCCGTAGGAATATTTTGCGGAGTCGGCGGAGTTGAACCCCAATCGGAAACGGTCTGGCGTCAGGCTGACAAATACCGCGTTCCTCGAATAGCGTTTATCAACAAAATGGATCGAGTGGGCGCGGATTTTGATCGAGTAGTTGGGATGATGGAAGAAAAGCTGCATGCCAATCCCATAGCGGTCCAGCTTCCTATTGGCGCCGAAGACGCCTTCCGGGGTGCGATCGATCTTATTTCGATGAAGGCACTTGTGTGGGACAAGGATGAGCTTGGCGTTGGATATAGCTGCGGAGCTATTCCCAAGGACTCGGAACATTCGGCTCAAGTGGCTCGAGATCGAATGATTGAAAAACTTACGGATATAGACGACGAATTGGCCGAGATGTATTTGACGGGGAATCCATTAAGCTCTGATCAAATTATTGCTTGTCTCCGGCGAGTTTGTCTGGCCCAGCGAGCGATACCGGTATTGTGTGGCGCTTCTTTTAGAAATCGAGGTGTCCAGCCACTCTTGGATGCAGTTGTGAACTACCTCCCATCTCCATTGGATGTGCCCCCTGTTGAGGGCGCGAGTGTTGAGGACCCCAGTTTAAAGATTATTCGTAAGCCGGATGAAAAAGAGGCGCTGTCAGCGCTAGCGTTCAAGATTATGAACGATCCATTTGTGGGGCAGCTAGCTTTTGTAAGAGTTTATTCTGGTCAAATCGAAAAGGGCGTTGCTGTTTCCAATTCGAGCAAAGGAAAGAAAGAAAAGATTTCACGCTTACTCCGGTTACACGCTAATCAGCGCGAAGATATTGATACCTTGGGAGCTGGTGGGATCGGTGCTATTGCGGGCCTTAAGTTCACCACAACCGGTGATACACTTTGCGACTTAGAGAAACAGGTTGTTCTGGAAACAATTAATTTTCCGGAACCAGTTATTTCGGTTGTTATTGAGCCGAAGACTCAGGCTGACCAAGACAAACTTTTGGATGCTCTAAAAAGACTTTCCCTTGAAGATCCGAGTTTTCGGATGAGTGTTCACGAAGATACTGGGCAAACTCTGATTTCAGGTATGGGCGAATTGCACCTTGAGATCATTGTGGATCGCCTCGTCAGAGAGTTCAAAGTTAATGCCAACATTGGTAAGCCCCAAGTTTCTTATAAAGAATCCATTTCAAAAACCGCGAGAGCCGAGCATCGATATGAGAAGCAGATTGGTGGAAAGGGCCAGTTTGGCCATGTAGTTTTGGAGCTCCGGCCAAGAGAGCGCGGTGCCGGTTTCAACTTCAAAAATGAAATTCGTGGAGAGGCAATTCCTAAAGAGTTTATTCCATCTATCGAAGAAGGAAGTCGAGAAGCTATGGATGCGGGAATTTTGGCCAACCATCATGTTGTGGATGTAGAAGTGGCGCTTCTTGGGGGTAGTTTTCACGAAGTTGATTCCTCCCCACTTTCGTTTAGAGTTGCAGCCAATATGGCGACTCGAGAGGCGCTTGAGAAAGCTGATTGCAAGCTTTTAGAACCCGTCATGTCGATTGAAATCGTGTTGCCCGAAGAATACGTAAGTCAGATTATTGGGGACTTAAACGGTCGACGAGGAAAAATTTTAGGAATGAGTGAGCGAGTCGGTAACAAAGTTATTGACGGCGAAGTCCCGCTTGCTCAGATGTTCGGTTATGCAACGGAACTGCGGTCATTGTCGCAGGGTCGTGCAACGTTTTCGATGGAGCCTGCTCGTTATGAGGAAGTTCCATCGAGTATTTCGAAACAAATCATTGGGAATATGACACTTTAATTGCTTTAGGAGACGAGATGGCAAAGGCAAAATTTGAAAGAACTAAACCTCACGTAAATGTCGGCACGATTGGCCACGTTGACCATGGGAAAACTACACTTACTGCGGCGATAACTAAAGTATCAGCCGATATGGGTAAGGGAAACTTTTTGGCTTACGATCAAATCGATAAGTCACCGGAAGAAAAAGCTCGGGGGATCACGATTTCCACGACTCACGTTGAGTATGAAACGGATAAGCGACACTACGCACACGTCGATTGTCCTGGTCATGCTGACTATGTGAAAAACATGATTACAGGCGCAGCCCAAATGGACGGAGCTATTCTCGTTTGTTCGGCTGCCGATGGGCCAATGCCTCAAACACGAGAGCATATTTTGTTGGCGCGTCAGGTTGGCGTTCCTGCGATTGTTGTTTTCTTGAACAAATGCGACATGGTTGATGATGCAGAACTTTTAGAATTGGTTGAAGTTGAGCTCCGAGATCTGCTGACAAGCTATAAATTTCCTGGAGATGAAATTCCGGTCATTCGTGGATCGGCGTTAAAAGCCTTGGAAGGTGATACCGGCCCGCTTGGTGTCGAGGCAGTTAAGAAACTTTTAGAAGCCCTAGACAATTATATTCCTGAGCCCAAACGAGATATTGATCGACCTTTTTTGATGCCGGTTGAAGATGTTTTCTCGATTTCAGGACGTGGAACGGTAGTTACCGGACGAATCGAGCGAGGCATCGTAAAAGTCGGCGAGGAAATTCAAATTGTTGGAATGCGGGATACTCAAGTAACGACGATTACGGGCGTGGAAATGTTCCGAAAACTTTTGGATCAGGGTCAGGCTGGTGACAACGTTGGACTCCTTCTTCGTGGAACAAAGCGAGAAGATGTTGAGCGTGGACAGGTTTGTGCGGCCAAGGGGTCCATCACTCCTCACACCAAATTTATGGCTGAGGTTTATGTTTTGGCAAAAGAAGAGGGCGGTCGACATACGCCATTTTTTAAAGGCTACCGACCTCAATTTTATTTTCGAACGACAGATGTTACGGGTGAGGTGAAGCTTCCGGATGGTGTCGAAATGGTAATGCCCGGTGACAACATCGAGCTCGAAGTCAATTTGATCGTGCCTATTGCGATGGATGAGCAACTTAGATTTGCGATCCGAGAAGGTGGCCGAACAGTTGGTGCCGGGGTCGTAACAAAGATTATTGAGTAGTGAGGTAAAGTAACGTGCAGGGAGAAAAAATTAGAATCAAATTACGAGCTTACGAATCGCCCTTACTGGACAACGCCATTAAGGAAATCGTTTCGACAGCAAAAAGAACGGGCGCCGATGTTGCGGGCCCCGTTCCCCTGCCGACTCGTATTAGTCGTTATTGTGTACTTCGTTCGCCGCATGTGGATAAAAAATCACGTGAGCATTTTGAAATACGAACTCACAAGAGACTTTTGGATATTTTGAGTCCGACACAGCAAACGATAGATGCGTTGATGAAACTCGACCTGTCTGCTGGCGTGCATGTTGAGATTGAATAATCGAGGTAAAGAATATGAGCGGAATACTTGGACGAAAAGTTGGGATGACAGTGAAATTTGGAACAGGTGGCGAGATGATACCCGTCACAGTTGTCCAGGCTGGTCCTTGTAAAATTATTAAACGCCGAACGCTTGAAAAAGATGGCTATGAAGCGGGCGTTCTTGGTTTTGAAGAAGTCGAGGGTGCTAAGCTCAAGAAAAAGGCTTTGCTCGGTTTCTTTAAGAAACTTGGAACTCCTTGTTATCAGGTTATCCGTGAGTTTCGAAAGCTTAAGGGGGATGTTGGGACTGATGTCACCGTTAACGACTTTAAAGCGGGTGATTTGTTGAAGGTTACTGGAACCTCAATCGGCAAGGGTTGGGCGGGCGGTATCAAGAAGTGGAATTTCTCGGGTGGACGAGGAAGCCACGGGGGTAACTTCAAACGAGCTATTGGAAGTTGCGGTATGAAGGAATGGCCTGGCCGTACGCTTAAAGGAAAAAAGATGTCCGGACATATGGGCGTTGAGCGAGTGACAACTAAATCCATCGAGGTTGTTGATGTGTTACCGGAAGATAATGTGATTGTTTTGAAAGGCCCCATTACTGGATTTGATGGCGGACTTGTGATCCTTGAAAAATATGGCGTTAAGAAAGCTTCAGCTGCAGAGAGCGCTGCGTAGCCTCTGACGGAAAAGTATAGGTGAGAAAATGGCAGAAATAAAATTGTTAGATATAGCTACCGGAAAAGAAAAGTCGAAGGTTTCAGCTCCGGATGAGATTTTTTCTCAAGCGCTTCGTACGGACTTGTTGAATGATTATGTAATAATGCAACATCGAGCCGCTCGTCAGGGCACTCATTGTACAAAAACGCGGGCGGAAGTTACCGGCACGGGAAAGAAACCTTTCCGTCAGAAGGGTACCGGAAATGCGAGACAGGGCACCCTCATTGGACCGCATCAATATGGTGGTGGTGTAGCCTTCGGACCCAAACCTCGAAAGTACAAGTCCAAGTTAACGCGCAAAACAAAAGTTTTGGCCAATCAGGTGGCATTGTCGCAGAAACGTTACGAGGGATCTCTGTATGTTTGTGAAAATCTGGATATTAAATCTGGGAAAACTCGAGATGCGGTTAAGTTGATTAAGGGAATGGATGCAAAGAATGTTTTGTTTATTGGAAATTTTTCTGAAGAAACATTGAGGGCATTTAGAAATATTGATACTGGCAAATTGCTTAGCCCTGATTTGTTGAACGTAAAGGATGTCTTGTTTTTCGAGAAATGCGTGATGACACGAGATGCTTTTGAATGGATTCAAAAGCATCTGACAATTGATTCCAAATCCGAGGAGAAAGCAGCATGAGAAATATATTGTTGCATCCGGTAATTACTGAAAAGAGCTCAGCTCTTCAGGGTGAGCATAATAAATATGTTTTTGCGGTTGATAGCGATGCCAATAAATTGGAAATCAAGCGAGCCGTGGAAACATTGAAGGCCGACATTCAAGTGAAAAGCGTTCGAACACAGCTCGTTCGAGGGAAGATCAAGAGAATCGGCGCAAATTATGGCAAGAGATCAAATTGGAAGAAAGCGATCGTCCAATTGAAAGAGGGTCAAAGCCTAGACGTCGTTGAGTCGGCATAAGGAGAGATTTGAATTATGGGTTTTTATAAACCGGTAACTCCGGGAAGAAGACATTACTCAACTCGAGACTTTGGTGCGATTACTAAGGGAGTCGAGCCCTTTAAGCCTTTGTTGGAGCCTCGGCACTCGCCCGGAGGAAGGAATAACTTTGGCCATATTACCAGTCGATTCCGTGGAGGCGGACATAAGAAGCAATACCGCGTTATCGACTTCAAAAGAGACAAGATCGATATTCCGGCGAAAGTTGAGGCCATCGAGTACGATCCCAATCGAAGTGTGAACATTGCACGTCTGATTTATGCTGATGGAGAGCGTCGTTATATCTTGGCGCCCGACGCCTTACTTGTGGACCACACCGTGAAGGCAGGACCAACCGCAGATATTCGACCGGGCTGTGCCCTTCCACTTAAGAATATTCCCGTAGGCACCAATATTCATAATATTGAGTTGAAGCGGGGGAAGGGTGGCGCGATGGTGCGCTCGGCTGGGACAAGTGCGCAGCTAGTTGCAAAGGAAGGCACTTATGTTACCGTAAAATTACCCTCAGGAGAGATGAGGAAAGTTCTTAGCGAAAACTACGCGACGATCGGACAGCTCGGAAATCAGGATCATATGAACTTGCGAATTGGCAAGGCCGGACGAAATCGATGGTTGGGCAAAAAGCCTCACAATCGTGGAACTAGTATGAATCCTGTCGATCATCCTCATGGCGGTGGCGAGGGTCGAACGAAGGGTGGCCGGCATCCGGTGACTCCATGGGGAGTTCCGACAAAAGGCTATCGAACTCGAAAGAATAAAAGAACAAGCACATTTATTGTTCAGCGTCGCTTTTCTAAAAAGGCGCGAGGGTAAGGAATTATGGCTAGATCATTAAAGAAAGGTCCGTTTGTAGATTATCATCTTCTCGAAAAAATCGAGAAGATGAAGGCCTCGACGGGAAAGAAGATTATTAAAACTTGGTCCAGGCGTTCCATGATATTGCCAGACATGGTTGGAATGAATTTTGCTGTACATAATGGGAAAAACTTTATCCCTGTTTATGTCACTGAGAACATGGTGGGCCACAAATTAGGAGAGTTTGCCTCCACGAGAAACTTTCGAATGCATTCAGGCGATCGTAAGGCTGGCAAAGCAGGAGATTAACAGATGGAAGCGAGTGCAACTCTAAGAAACATAAGAATATCGGCCAAGAAAATGGGGCCTGTTTTGAAACTTGTTCGCGGGCGGTCACTTAATCAAGCCCTAGCTCAACTGCGATTTACTCCCCGAAAAGGCGCAAAAATACTTCAGAAGGTCATGGAGTCGGCTCGGGCAAATGCGTTTGAAAAGCAAATCGACGTCGACAATTTAAAAGTTAAGACGGTTTTTGTGAACAAAGGGCCAACAATGTTTCGAATTATGACTCGGCAACGTGGAATGGCGCATCGGATTCAGAAGCGAATGAGCCACGTGACCGTGGTATTGGAAGACTGAGATTTAGGAGCAGAGACGAATGGGACAAAAAGTACATCCTGGCGGGTTTAGATTAAAGATTATCAAGGGTTGGGACTCGGTATGGTATGCAGATCGCAACTATGCTGAATTATTAACTGAAGATTTAAACCTACGAGAGTTTATCAAAGAGAAACTGGGTCATGCTGGAATATCACGTGTTTTGGTTGAGCGTTCCTCTTCGAAAGTGCGGGTAAGCATATTCACCTCTAGACCAGGCATTATAATCGGCAAGAAGGGCGCTGGAATCGATGTTCTAAAGGCACAATTGCAGCGTTTGGTTAAGGCCGAACTACTTTTGAATATTAAAGAAGTGCGGAAAGCTGAGATAGATTCGAAGCTAGTGGCCGAAAATATAGCAGCTCAACTTGAGCGTCGGGTTGCCTTTAGAAGGGCCATGAAAAAAGCGATTCAGTCGGCGATGAAGTTTGGGGCGCAAGGGATTAAGGTTCAAGTGTCCGGTCGATTGGGAGGCGCTGAAATGGCGCGGCAGGAAAGATATCATGAAGGACGCGTTCCTTTGCACACGCTTCGGGCGAATATCGAGTATGGTACTGCCGAAGCTTTAACGACC
>PCXB01000042.1:0-18692 GCA_002787535.1 Deltaproteobacteria bacterium CG11_big_fil_rev_8_21_14_0_20_45_16 | reverse complement strand
CGAAGTTTGAAGAGCAAGCGCCTGAAGCGGTTGTTGCTTAAGGCTGGACAGGAGTAGGAAATGTTACAACCAGCACGATCAAAATGGAGAAAGCAATCAAAGGGTCGCAATAGAGGCAAGGCTACTCGAGGGAATTTATTGGCCTTTGGAGATTTTGGTTTGCAGGCCTCTGATCGCGGACGCCTCACAGCACGGCAGATTGAGGCCGGACGGATTGCAATTAGCAGGCATGTCAAACGATGTGGAAAGCTTTGGATTCGTGTATTTCCGGATAAGCCTGTTTCTAAGAAGCCTTTAGAGGTTCGTATGGGTAAAGGAAAGGGCGCTCCGGAGTATTGGGTTGCCGTCATTAAACCGGGCCGAGTGGTTTATGAACTGGAAGGCGTTACGCATAAGTTGGCGCAAGATGCGCTGAACCGTGCGGCTTCGAAATTGCCAATCAAAACAAGATTTGTGTCGCGCGAGATGTTGATTTAAGGGCCTAAAGTTAGGCTTAAAGGATGAAATATGGCAGATGATAGTTTAGCCAAGATGACGGACGAAGAGTTAATTAATCGACGTACGCAGACTCAGGATGAGATGGCTGCGGCAAAAATGAAAGCAAAGTTTGGACAGTTTAAGAAAACAACTGAATTTCCAAAGATGCGGAAAGAGGTCGCGAGGATTAATACGGCATTGCGACAACGAGAAATAGCGAAGGGAACAGTTGGCAAGCCTTGAGGGCGGTCAAAGGAAGTGAATTATTATGAGCGCAAATAGCGAAATAAAAACTCAAAGACGGGCCATTGTGGGAACGGTGATAGGAAACAAAATGGATAAAACCATTGTCGTTCAAGCAGCTAGTCTGACCAAGCACCCTAAATATGGAAAATACTATAAGAGCTATAAGAAATATAAGGCTCACGATGAAAAGAATGAGTGCGGAATAGGAGACCAAGTTTTGATTGTCGAAAGTCGACCTATTTCGAAAGAGAAGAGATTTCGATTAAATAAAATTGTTGAGAAAGCGAAGCAAGCGGGCTGAGGAATTTTGCTGAGGTAATTATATGATTCAAGTTCAGACACGATTAAAAGTAGCAGATAATACGGGCGCGACAGAAGTAATGTGCGTGAAGGTCCTCGGCGGGACCAATCGCCGATATGCGGCGATTGGAGATGTCATTGTAGTTGCCGTTAAAGACGCTATTCCAGTTGGAAAAGTAAAAAAGGGTGAGGTTAAAAAGGCGGTAGTTGTAAGAGTGGCAAAAGAGTTTTTGAGAGCTGACGGGACGCATATTCGCTTTGACGATAATGCGGCGGTTTTGATTGATAACAATAAAGAACCTATCGGGACTCGTATTTTTGGCCCCGTATCCAGAGAGCTTCGGGGTAAGAAGTTTATGAAAATTATTTCTCTAGCGCCGGAGGTACTTTGAAATGCAGCGCGTACGTAAAGACGATTTAGTTCAGATAATCACAGGCAAAGATAAAGGGCGTTCTGGAAAAGTGCTTCAAGTTTTTCCTAAGGAGCACAAGTGTATCGTCGAAGGAACTTCAGTAGTTAAGAAGCACCAGAAGGCGACTCAGGCTGGAACCCCCGCAGGGATTGTTGAAAAAACCTTGAAAATAGATTTGTGCAAGGTAATGCCGATCGATTCAAAGACAAAAAAACCGACTCGAGTGCGTTTTAATATTACGGGTGAGAAAAAAGCAAGACAATCGGCTGCTGGCGGCACGATAGATTCGGCAGCAAAGGTTTAAGGTGAAACATGGCTAAAGAGAAGACTCCAAAAAAGAAAGATTCTGAAAAATCCAAGAAAGGTTCTTATGCTGCTGGCGGACAAGGTATTGTTGCGGCTGCCATTCGACCCCGCTTGAAGGATAAATACGACAAAGAGATCGTACCAGCTCTCATGAAAGACTTGGGGTTTGAGAACAAAATGCGAGTTCCTCGTGTACTCAAAGTGGTTATGAACGCTGGCTTAGGTCGCGCGACTCAGAACATTAAAATTATTGATACGGCAATGAATGATATTGCGGCCATTGCAGGTCAGAAACCGATAACAACGAAATCGAAAATGGCGATTTCTAATTTTAAATTGCGAGCAGGTCTTCCGATTGGCGTTAAAGTTACGCTTCGAGGTGGCCATATGTGGGAATTTCTTGACCGCCTGATTTCTCTAGCTTTGCCTCGGATTAGAGACTTTCGAGGCATTTCTGATCGAGGTTTTGATGGGCTTGGAAATTTTACAATGGGATTGAAGGATCACCATGTATTTCCTGAAGTAGACTATGAGTCCGTTGATTCAAGCTTCGGGATGAATATTACAATTGTGACCTCGGCTCAGTCAGATGACGAAGCACGAGCTTTGATTGAAAAACTAGGGTTTCCATTTAGAAAACGTCAGGCAAAAAAGGCAGCATAATTTATGGCTAAAACGAGTACGATTGAACGTTGGAAAAGAAACAAAGCTAAGATGGAGCGGTATCGAGCCTATCGCTTGGAATTAAAGGAAAAAATTCGCAATCCTAAGACGAGTGACGAAGAGAGAGATTTGGCTCAGCGCAAGCTGGCTAAAATTCCTCGAAATGCTCTTCCGGTTCAATACCGAAATCGTTGCCAACTGACTGGGCGATCTCGGGGTGTTTTGAGAAAATTTAATTTAGGTCGGTCTAAGTTTCGTGAACTTGCGCATCAGGGAGCTCTTCCAGGAGTTGCCAAGGCTAGTTGGTAGAGGAGAAAGTATATGATTCAAGACTCAATTGCTGATTGTCTTACAAGAGTTAGAAACGCAAGTATGGCTGACAAAGATCAGGTTTCTGTTGCACATTCTAAGATCAAAGAAGAAGTTTTGCAGATTCTAAAAAGAGAAGGCTTTCTGGGGTCCGTGGAAGTGGTTCAGGATACAAAATCTCCAAACAAGAAAACGCTTGTGGCGACAATAAAATATAGAAAAAGTGGCAAGCCACGTTTGGAGCATATCAAGCGCGTGAGTAAACCCGGGCTTCGAGTATATTCTCAGGCCCCTAAAAAGTTATCTGTTCGATCGGGCTTAGGCCTTCAGATTCTAACGACATCAAAGGGAATTATGACTGACAGAGAAGCCATGGAGAAGAAACTCGGTGGCGAAGTGATTTGTGAGCTTTGGTAGGAGATAGGTAAGATGTCACGACTTGGAAAACGACCGATAACAGTACCGAATGGAGTTAAAGTCAGCGTTAACGCTGGAACGGTTCTTGTAGAAGGCCCTAAGGGTAAATTAACAAAGAGTCTTCCTACTAGCATTAAAGTTGAAGTTAAGGATGGGAAGATACACTTTGAGCGACCCAATGATGAGGGCCAAAGTCGTGCCGATCATGGACTTGTTCGTTCAGTGATAAACAATATGGTAAAGGGGGCCAGCCAAGGTTTTCAGAGAGTTCTAATTAGCGTTGGGGTTGGCTACAGAATGAGCGTTCAAGGTAACAAAGTTAATCTTTCGGTAGGTTACTCTCACCCGGTTGTATTTGAACTTCCCCAGGGCGTGACCGCTCAAGTGCAGGATCAGACAAAGTTGACGCTTTCGGGAGCTGATAAGGAACTTCTAGGATCAGTTGCAGACAAGATTAGAAAAGTACGTCCTCCCGAGCCTTATAAGGGTAAGGGCATTCGATATGAGGGCGAGCAAATACAATTGAAAGAAGGAAAGTCGGCGGCAGGCTCTAAATAGTTCGCGGTAGATTTACAAAGGAATATTTTTTATGGCACTAGCACAAAAAGCCCAAATGAGAATTAACAGGAAAAGACGAATACGGAAGTCTGTTAAGGGAAGTTCGGAGAAGCCGAGACTCAGCGTCTTTAGATCGGCAAAATATATTTATGCTCAAATAATTAGTGATACGGATGGTAAAACACTTTGTGCTTGTTCATCCCTCGAAAAGACTCTCAAGTCTAAATTGAAGAGTACGGCAAATTTGGAAGCTGCCAAAGAAGTGGGTCGCCTAATCGGGGAGCGAGCAAAACAGGCGAAAATCGATCATGTTGTTTTTGACCGGAACGGATTTCAGTTCCATGGTCGGATTAAAGTTTTGGCAGACAGTGCTCGCGAAGCGGGCCTTAAGTTTTAATAAGGAGAGAATGACTGTGGCTGTATCTCGAAATGTTGTAGACACTCTAGATCTCAAAGAGAGAATCATTAATATCGCTCGTGTTGCGAAAGTCGTTCGCGGTGGGCGGCGATTCAGTTTTAGTGCGCTGGTGGCGGTCGGTGATGAAAAGGGTTTTGTTGGGGTCGGTTTGGGTAAGGCTAATGAGGTTCCCGAAGCGATTCAAAAAGCTACTCAAAGCGCAAAGAAGCGCATGATTCGTGTGCCGTTGGATAAACACACGGTGCCCCATGAAGTTATTGGAAGATACGGAGCTGGAAAAGTATTGCTAAAACCAGCTAGTCAGGGAACAGGTGTTATTGCGGGAGGAGCGACCCGAGTTATTTTGGAGCTTGCTGGTGTAAGAGATATTCTCTCAAAAAGTTTAGGGAGTAATAATCCGCACAATCTTTCGAAGGCAACAATCGATGGGTTGAGTCAACTTGCTGAACCGGATCATGTTCAGCTCGCAACGGCACAGTAATAAAAACAGAGGTGAACAATGGCAAAAGTACTCATTATTGAACAAATTAAATCAGAAATAAAACTGACACCTCGGTTGAAGGATACCTTGCGAGCTATGGGGCTTCATGGGATGGGGACGAAGGTTGTGCGAAAAGATCTACGAGCGATTCGTGGAATGCTCAATAAGCTCCACAATGTTATTCGAGCGGAGCAAGTTGATGAGAATCAGGCTATGCAAACGAAGGCAAAGTCAGTTCGAAAGTCGTACAAAATTGCTAAATAAGTAATCCGCGTATTAGAAGGTGATCTATGTCGATGTTATCTAAGTTGAAACCAAGAAAAGGTTCAAAAAAAGGCCGAAAACGAGTTGGTAGAGGAGAATCTTCTGGATGGGGTAAGACCGCGGGGCGAGGCCATAAGGGCCAGCTAGCAAGAAGTTCAGCAGACGTTCCGATCGGGTTTGAGGGAGGTCAAATGCCTCTACACCGACGATCGCCTAAATGGGGATTCACTCAAAATTTTAGGACTCGTTATCATATCGTAAATTTGTCTAAGCTTTCGGAGCGCTTTACAGCTGGCGAAGAAGTTTCTCCCGAGACTCTTTTGAGCAAAGGTTTAATTCGAAACTTGGAGTTTCCCGTAAAAATTTTGGGGACCGGAGATTTGAAAACTGCTTTGAACGTAAGGGCGCACGCCATTTCGGATGGGGCAAAGGCAAAGATTGAGGCTTCGAAGGGAAATTTTGAAGGTCTTAATTGGAAGGCGAAGGCTTCCGCCTAATTTTAGTTGTGGGCCGAGCTGAATAAGCAGAAATTCGGAGGTTTTTATGTCTAACAAGCTAGTCAGTGCGGCTCGGGCGCCCGAATTAATAAAAAAGTTGTGGGTAACTTTTGGACTTTTGGCCATTTACCGAATGGGGATTTTCGTTCCTACGCCTGGAGTGAATGGCGACGCATTGAAAAGATTTATTACCGAAGGGGCGAACCTTTTTGGAGTCTTCAATGCATTTTCGGGGGGTGCTTTAGAGCGATTTTCAGTGTTTGCATTAGGGATCATGCCCTATATCAGTAGTTCGATTATTTTTAGTCTTTTGACCGTGGTGAGTCCGCGTTTGTCTCAACTTCAAAAAGAAGGTGGCGAACTCGGCCGAAAGAAAATCAATCAATATACTCGATATGGAACGATTTTGATTGCTGTCGTTCAGGCGTTTGGAATTGCCAGCTGGCTTCAGAGCAATCCCGGTGGAATGGAGATTGTTAATAACCCTGGTTTAAGTTTCAAACTTCTTACAGTTGTGACATTAACGGCTGGAACTTGCTTTATCATGTGGTTGGGAGAGCAGATTTCTCAAAGAGGGATTGGCAATGGAACTTCCCTAATCATTTTTGCAAGTATTGTTTCGGGGATGCCTTCAGCGGTTGGAAATCTTTGGGAGAAGGTGGCGGCTGGTGAAATGAGAGGGGGCGACTTCTTTATGTTTATTGTTTTGGCAGTGGCTATCACCGGGGTAATCGTTTTTTTCGAGAGAGCACAACGTCGGATACCCATTCATCATGCCAAAAAAGTGGTTGGTCGAAAGATGTATGGTGCTTCCATGCAATTTCTTCCCCTTAAAGTTAATATGGCGGGTGTTATTCCTCCAATTTTTGCATCGTCCATTCTTCTCTTTCCGGGAACGATGGCCCAATTTTTGGGAGCAAGATTTCCACAGCTTAATGAAGTGGCGGTTTGGTTTCAGCCAGGAAATTGGATGTACAACACTCTCTATGTCGTTGGTATTGTGTTCTTTTGTTATTTCTATACGGCCATTCAATTTAACCCTGAAGATGTGGCAGATAATGTCAAAAAATCGGGAGGATTCGTGCCAGGAATTCGCCCAGGAAAGAATACGGCAGACTATATCGATCATGTTTTAACTCGACTAACAACTTGCGGCGCGGTGTATATTTCAGCGATTTGTATTTTGCCGTTTTTCTTTTTTGATAGTTACCAGGTGTTTCTAGGGGGAACCTCCATTCTAATCGTTGTTGGAGTCGCGATGAATTTTGTTGAACAAGTTCAGACACATTTGATGGCTCAGCGATACGATTCATTGTTAAACGATTCGAGTGGAACTCGAACATCACGTTTTCGGGTTAGAAAAGGTGCGTAAATAATGCTGGCCTGTATTCTCATGGGCCCTCCGGGAAGTGGCAAGGGAACTCAAGCTAAGCTTCTGTCGTCGGAGCTAGAGATTCCACATATATCTACTGGAGATATACTTCGATCTGAAATCGCCTCGGGCTCCGAGCTTGGAAATCGAGTAAAAGCGGTTGTTGACAGTGGAAAGTACGTTGACGACGAACTTATGATTGAGCTTATTGATCAGCGGTTGAGTCTGGACGATGCGAAGGCAGGATTTATCCTCGATGGCTTTCCTCGAACCGAAAATCAGGCGCATGCCCTGGATAGGCTTTTCGAAGCTAAGAAATATAAGCAGCTCAAAGTAATCGAAATGCAAGTAAGGCAAGAATTGCTAATGGAGCGATTAACGGGACGCTTAAGCTGTCCTTCGTGTGGGGCCGCGTTTCATAAGAGCTTAAATAAGCCGAAAGTGGCGGGGATTTGCGATAATTGCGGCACAGCCCTCGTTACAAGGGAAGATGATTTAGCGGAGACGGTTAAGAAACGTCTCCAGGTATTTGAGACCCAGACCCGGCCTCTTTTGGCTTTTTATAGGGACGGGAATAGGCTCTATACCGTGGATGGTAGCCTGGCGGTCGACGAGATTAAGACAGAAATTAAGAGGCTGCTTTTGGCCTCTTAGAGGCTGGAATAATTGGATGAAAACTGCTTAAAAAGGCCTTGGTTCATGGTTTGACAGAGGCTATGTCAAGGAATAATCCTGGTGTCTATTTTTAGATCTGGGGTTCCGGATTATAAGCATACAGAAGGTGGCTCATGAAAGTGCGTGTATCGGTCAAAAGATTGTGTGAGAAATGCAAAGTAGTTCGTCGGCGTGGCGTGGTTCGAGTGATTTGTGAAAACCAGCGACATAAGCAGCGACAAGGTTAATAGATAGGGAGTCGTAGAAAATGGCACGTTTAGCAGGTGTTGATCTTCCAAGGAATAAGCGCATTGAAATCGCGCTAACTTATATTTTTGGAATTGGGCCAAAGACCTCACAGAAAATTTTGGCAGACTTAAAAATTGATCCGAGCATTAAAGCGGGGGATCTTCCTGACGGCGATGTGAATCGTATTCGAGAGTATCTCGAAGAAAAAGTGCCCGTAGAAGGTGACTTGCGACGCCAAGTAAGCTTGAGCATCAAACGATTGATGGATCTTAACACCTATCGTGGTTCTCGTCACAAAAGAGGACTTCCTTCGCGAGGCCAGCGAACTCATACGAATGCGCGAACACGTAAGGGACCTCGACGCTTGGCAATCGCGATGGTCAAGAAAGTTGTTTAATTTTTGATTTACGAGAGATTTGGAAAAAGGAATTACAATGGCTGAAGAATCGACAGCAACACCAACGGGCACAGCAACACCAACGGGCACAGCAACAGTTGAAGTGGCAGCGCCACGACGGAAAAGAAAAGACAGGAAAAATGTTCCGGTTGGTATTGTGCACATAGATGCATCTTTTAATAATACGATCATTACGTTTTCGGATTTGAGCGGTGGAACACTTGCTTGGTCCTCTTGTGGTCGAGAGGGTTTTAAAGGCTCGCGAAAAAGTACACCGTTTGCAGCCCAAGTTGCCGCCGAAAATGCTGCACGCAAAGCGGCGGAGCATGGTGTTCGAAGTGTATCGGTATTGGTTAAGGGCCCGGGAACCGGACGTGAGTCCGCTATTCGTGCGCTTGCAAGTGCTGGGATGCGTGTGACGAGTATCAAAGATATTACTCCGATTCCGCACAATGGTTGTCGTCCGCCCAAAAAGCGACGCGTTTAAGTTTAGTGCGGCTGCTCAACTGAAAGTGAGCAGCATGCTTACGGAAACCTTCCTCTAAAGAAAGTACAAGGAGAGCAAATGACATTGACCGAAGTAGTATTTAAAAACTGGCGGGATCTTATTAAGCCGCGACGTGTGGATATCGATCCGACTACAATTAACGAAACCTATGGAAAATTTGTCGCCAAGCCTTTGGAGAGAGGGTTTGGAATTACACTGGGTAATGCTCTTCGAAGAGTATTGCTTTCTTCTATTCAAGGAACGGCCGTTACGGGCCTGAAGATCGAAGGGATTCTCCATGAATTCTCCCCTATCAAGGGATGCCTCGAGGACGTGGGAGATATTATTCTCAACCTTAAATCATTACGGTTAAGAATGGACACACCAGAGGTCAAAACGATTCGGTTGAAAGCAAAGGGACCAGGCCCAGTATTTGCGTCTCAAATTGATACAGGCGGCCTTGTTCAGGTTTTGAATCCTGACCATCGTGTTTGTACTCTTGGAGAGGGTGCGAGTATCGATATGGAACTTCAGGTTCGAGTGGGCCGAGGCTATATGCCTTCGGAGACTTTTGAATCAGAAAATAAAACTTTAGGATTTATTCCGATTGATGCTTTTTTCTCGCCGGTCAAAAGGGTGACCTACTTTGTCACTAATGCTCGAGTAGGGCAAAAGACTGACTACGATCGGTTAACTATGGAAGTAATGACCGACGGAAGCGTTAAGCCACAGGATGCCTTGGCTTATTCCGCCAAAATCTTGAAGGATCAGATTTCGATTTTTATTAATTTTAACGAAGCGGATGAGCCTGAGACAGTTGAAGCTCGTGATGAAATTTCACCACGATTTAACGAGAACTTAAATCGCCGGGTTGACGAACTTGAGTTGAGCGTTCGAAGTGCCAATTGTTTGGCCAACGCAAATATTCGATACATTGGAGAGCTAGTCCAAAAGACTGAAGCTGAAATCTTGAAGACTAAGAATTTTGGTCGAAAGTCACTCAATGAAATTAAGGAAATTTTGGCTGAGATGGGTCTATCTCTGGGGATGAAGCTCGAGGGATGGACGCACCCCGATCAAATAGCAGCAATGGCCTTGCCTGAAGAAGAGGAAGAAGATCCGGATTATCAAACTTCGGCTAGTGATTTTGCTACAGAAGTCGATGACGAGGGCGAATCCGTCTAAACGGAGAAGGAGCGCATTATGAGACATCAAATTTCCTATCGAAAGTTAAGTCGCCAGCGCCATCACTATAAGGCGTTGATGCGCAATCTGGCCCAGGCTTTATTCGAGCATGAGAGAATTCAAACGACCCTGCCAAAGGCTAAGGAAATGCGACGCTTCGTCGAAAAAATCATTACACTTGGAAAGCGCGGCGGTCTTCACAATCGGCGCCTGGCATCGGCCTTAATGGCCAACCAGGTGATGCATTTTGAAGACAAAAAAGTGGATATTTTGACGAAAGTTTTTGGTGAACTGGCAAAACGCTACGAGAACAGATCAGGTGGTTACACGCGAATTTATCGTTTGGCCAGAGAACGAGCTGGAGACGCGGCGGATATGGCTTTGATAGAATTAGTCGATGCGCCCGAGGCTAAGATCTTTAAGACTACAGAGCCAGTAGAGGAGAAGACGAAAGCTACGAAAACCAAGAAATCCAAAGCGACGAAATCTGAACCGAAAGAGGCTGCAAGCGCTTAAGCTTTTGTTCGCTTCATTAGTTTGTTAGACTTGGGCCGTGAGAGCATATCTTTCGGCCCTTTTCTTTTTTATCGTGATATTTTTTGTTGGAAGCTATTTTGAGAGTGCTATTTATTCAGAGACAGGCACGACTCAAGTCGTTGGGGGTGGTAATGGGATTCCAAAAGTTGGAGATCTAGTGCCGGATTTTGAATTACCTGATTTAAATGGAAAATTAATTCGACTTTCATCTTTACGAGGAAATTATGTATTTTTGAATTTTTGGGCAACGTGGTGTTTACCTTGCTTGGAAGAGTTGCCGAGTATGGATGCCTTAAATCAGAGGTGGAAAGCCAAGCCAATTACGATGTTGGCAGTTTCCGTAGACGAAACGAAAGAGGCTATAACGAATTTCTTGGGGCGCTTAAATCGGGCGCCAAGTTTTTTGATACTACAGAATCCAGATCATTCTGTGGCGACTAAGTACGGAACAGAAAAATTTCCGGAAAGCTTCTGGATTGATCCTAATGGCGTTCTCATAGCTCACTACATTGGCGCTGAAAATTGGGCCGTCGAAGAACAGATCCGACAACTCGAAGTGGCTATTAAGCCCTTAAAAGAGCAGTGAAATCATAATTTCAGCTCGTCAAAGCGGAAGTCCCCATGCTAGCGTCGGTTCAGGGTGCTATGGGAAAAACTGGGAAGAAGAAAAAACCCAGACGTACTTCTGGTGGAGGGGGCGATGAAATGTTGGAATTGAGCATTTCTTCTAAGGAAATTCCTGAACTGATGGCTGAAAATAAAGCTTCAAATAGGATTGTTATCTGTAAATGGTCGGGTTGCTATGATATGGCCACCCTTCAGGAATTTTGCAGGCTGCACTATTTGAGCAATTGGCGGAAGCTGAAGGCAAAAGAAGCCAAGAGAAAGGGCCAGGGCCTTAAGGATTATCTTAAAGAGCTTTCTGGTCGATTTCCTGAAGAATATTTCGATAAATTGAAGGCTGAAATTGAAGAGCTTGGCGCTGCTGCTACGGAGAGCGATTCGACGGAAGACGCGAGTGAGCGAAGTTTTTTTGACCCTGAGGACTCCGATGACGACATGGACACGATCATCAAAGGTATCAAAGTCGAGGACTATTGATTCAAATTAATAAGTAGCTGAAATTCATACGTATTTTCGCGCTAGAGAGGTGCTTAAAGCAGCTTAGCTGGCCCCTTGGAGTCTTTCTCGAAATCGAGTAAATGCTGTGCTTCTTATGGCTAAATCAAGCAACGAATCGGGTTTGCGTCTTCATGTTTTTCTTGCACGTTTAGGGCTTGGCTCCCGTCGAGAGATTGAGGCCTTGATTGAAGCGCACAAGGTTCAAGTGAATGGGCGGAGAGCTACGCTTGGACAAAAAATTCAACCCGAAGTGGATCGGGTACGTTTGAAAGGCAAAGAGGTCTACGTTCCGCGATCGCCCCGTAAATCGACTGTACTTGCGTTTCATAAGCCGAGAGGAGTTTTATCAACAAAGAGTGACCCAGAGCGCCGGACAATGATTATGGATTTTCTTCCACGCTCTTTCAGATCTTTATATCCTGTCGGACGTTTAGATTTGAACTCCGAAGGCTTAATTTTGTTAACCAACGATGGGGAGTTGGCCCTTCGCCTTACACACCCGCGATATGAAGTTGCCAAGATCTATGAAGTAAAGATTCGCGGCAATCTTACAGATAAGAAGATCAAGCATCTTGAAAGAGGTGTTCTGGTCGAAAATGAAAAATATAAACCTGCTGAGATTCTTTCCGTGCATGACGTTACTAAATTCGGAGTGAAAAAGTATGCGGTGGTTATCAAGGTCTTCGAGGGCAAAAATCATCATGTTCGAAAGCTTTTCGAAGCGCTCGCCTGTCATGTCATTCGATTGAAGAGAATATCAATGGGCTCCATAAATTTAAAGGGCGTTCCTCGGGGCGAATACCGTGTGGTATCTGATTCGAAGATTAGAAAGCTTCGAGAAGAGCTTGGATTGCAAGAGGAAGCCTCTTCACAGCATGCAGGGTAAATGAAGTCTCCAAAACGCCATAAAGTTGGGTTTGTAAGCCTCGGTTGTCCCAAAAATCTTGTTGATACGGAGGCTATGATCTCCGCACTTTCAAAAAATAATATAAGTGTGACGGGCGATCAAAATGAAGCAGATATAATTGTTATCAATACCTGCGGATTCTTAGAACCGGCCAAACAGGAATCTCTTTCGACTATAGATGAATTTTCAGTTTTGAAGAAAAAAGGGAAAATCCAAGGCCTAGTGGTGGCCGGCTGCATGACCGAAAGATTTTTGCCTCTAATGAAAGAAAAATATCCACTGGTAGATGCATTTTTGAGAACCGGCGAGTTCTCGAGAATTGTTCCAAGCGTGGAAAGTATTTTAACGGATACCGCAGATTCTCGTCGATCCTTGCTTGGCGAGTGCGAACCGGAGCAATTGAGCGGGCATAGCGAAATTCAAGATTATGTCGAGAGACTTCCGGTGAAAAGGCCATATGCTTATGTGAAAATTTCAGAAGGCTGTGATCGACGCTGTAGTTTTTGTATCATTCCCAAACTTAGGGGGAAGCATCACTCTCGAAGCATAGACGGAATCCTTGATGAAATTTTGCAACTCGTAAGTTCGGGTACAAAGGAAATCGTTTTTATTGCACAGGACCTAACGAGTTATGGCCGGGATTTGCGCAATGGAACGAGTCTTATTCAACTACTTCGAGAAGTTGAAAAGATTGAAGGCTTGGAATGGTATCGGCTCATGTATAATTATCCGAGATTTTTTTCGGATGATCTCATTGCCTGCCTTTCGCATTCACAAAAGTTTACCGGATACTTGGATATCCCATTTCAACATATAAGTGACAAGGTTCTCAAAATGATGCGCCGACCTGAGTCATCATTGGAGATTAGAAAACTTATTACAAAGCTAAAGGAAAATATTCCCAACTTGTTTTTGCGAACGACATTGATGATTGGATTCCCCGGTGAATCAGCAGAAGATTTCGAGATGTTAGAGAGTTTTATTGATTTTGCTGAATTTGATCATCTAGGGGCGTTTACTTACTATCGAGAAAGTGGAACGGCATCTTTTGATTATCCCGATCAGGTTTCAGAAGAGATTAAACAAGAGCGATTTGAAGCATTGATGGATCTTCAAAAAAATATCCAAACAAAGCTACTTAAGCGGCATATTGGAAAATCGATGGATATTATGATAGATGCTTTCGCAGAACGAACTCGTTCCGGGCTTTTGTATCGTGGTCGCCATCGGGGCCAAGCGCCTGATGTTGATGGCCTAACCTATGTATTGAGTGCCGGGGACTTGGAAATCGGTCAAATATACTCGTCTAGAATTGATAAAATAGCCGGGGATTATGATTTGATTGCCGAATATGAATCTCATCCAAAGCAAAGGGCTATAAGGGCAAACTAATCTTAGTTAACTATTGGGCAATCTTTGGGATAGGCTTTCTTTATCTATGCTTTCGAAACTCAGACGTCACTTTTTTGTTGGTGTTTTTGCGATCGCCCCCTTTGCTCTAACCGTTTACTTAGTAGTTTTGCTGGCGGGGTGGTTTGATTCTCAATTCCAGCCTATCATTCAGGTTATCTCGAGAAATCTTGGTTACGATCGGCCCATTCCCGGCCTTGGAATAGCCTTTGGAGTAGTAACGATTATTTTTGTAGGGATGATGACACCAAGCTTTGTCGGGAAATGGTTTTTTGGAATAATCGAAAAGTTTGTGGAGAAGATTCCATTGGCCAAGGTTGTTTACTCGGCTACCCGGCAGATTTTTGATGCGTTCTCTCAATCAAGTGACCAAAAATTCAGGAGAGTTGTGATGGTGCCTTTTATGAAGGAGGGCGCATGGGCTATAGGATTTGTGACTAAGGAAGTGAAACAAGGTTGGGTTCCGGGCAGGCCGGAAACAAAATTGTCGGTGTTCGTTCCAACGACCCCCAACCCGACCTCGGGCTTTTTGCTGTTCGTCGACACGCGGGAGGCCTTGCCCTTGAATATAAGCGTCGAAGATGGCCTCAAATTGGTAATTTCAGCTGGCTTGACGAAGCCTGAGTACCTCGATGCTGTTGAAAACGCTTAGATCAATCAATAAGTTAGCATCAGTGTCGCCTATTATGACGCGTCGCGCTATACTATAAGGGCTTGCGTAAAGCTTTGGAGGAGGCGATCGGTGATTATCGGTTTGGGAGGTTATAGCCCATCAAACATCTTTAAGCGTCGAAGGGACGAGGAAAGGCGATTTTCAAACCCGGTTCGTCGTGCTCGTGTGATTGCTCAGAACGCAGCTACCAAGAATGCCCATGCTTCAGCTCAGGAACAGCAGAAGCCAGAAGGAGAGGCCGGCCTTATTTGGGAAGCGGCCGAATATATTTATCTAAGTAAGAAAGTATTAGCCGAACTAACGGGAACCTATGCCCGCTTAATGGAGTTATGTGACAAAGCTTTAAATTTGAAAATTGCCGATACTGAGAGAAAGGCTATTGATCGCCAGTTCCAAGGTGCCGTTCGAAACTTTGACTATGTGGCCGTCAATGGGCAGGTAAAGGGTGACGCCATTTTTTCGGGAGATTTATATGAAACACCAAAGATCTTAAAGCTGAACTCTTCCGGGACTCGGGAAATAAATTTAAGTATCAAATCCATGCGTTCCGAGTCGCTCAGGCTTCATTTGATAAAAGTTGATTCCATTGTGAACGCGAGGAAAGGTGAAAAGAGACTGACGGAAATTCAAAAGGAATTTAAAAAAGTTTCTGACTTTCTCAATAATAAAGATTTGTTTTTAGACGTATCATTTAAAGATAAGGGATTGGTAAGGCCGAATTTTGAAGTTCTTGAGAAGATAGCCAGTGGAGACGCTACGGCTGAGATGCCTGAAGATGCTCCTTTGGAAGAAGAGATTGTTGTGGAATCCTTAGATCCCAAGCTTATTGTATTGAAGAAAAGACAAGCCAAAGCGGCAGAGGCCAAGGGCAGACAAATGGCCCTGCTGGTTAATCTGATAATTTAAATTTTTATAATCTGTAAGCTTACAAATAAAAAGGGCCGGGTGAGTGCACCCGGCCCAAATTTTTTAGACTGTAGAAATTTTTAGGCTGTTTCGGATTCAGATTTCTCCATCAATAAAATCGGCTTTTCTTTCTTTGTAATGACATCTTCATTAATGATGACTTCTTTGACATCATCTCGAGATGGAATTTCGTACATAATATCGATCATGCTTTCTTCGAGAATGGCTCGCAAACCTCGGGCTCCACTCTTTCTGCGAAGAGCCTCTTTCGAGACCGCTCGAAGAGCATCTTCCGTGAACTTGAGCTTCACATTTTCTAAACCAAAAAGCTTTTGATACTGGCGAACAATAGCATTCTTCGGCTTTCGCAGAATGTCGATTAAGGCATCTTCATCCAACTCTCGGAGGCTTGCCGTGACCGGTAGTCGACCAATAAACTCAGGAATCATTCCAAATCGAACCAAATCGGACGGCTCCACTTTTTCAAGGAGGTCGCCCACTTTTCGGTTTTTCTTGGATTCGATGACCGCCCCAAAGCCCATAGAGTTTTGGCCGATACGTTTAGAAACCAATTCATCCAAGCCAACGAAGGCTCCGCCGCAGATAAACAAGATATTGGTTGTATCTACCTTTAGGAATTCCTGCTGTGGGTGCTTTCGCCCACCCTTAGGAGGGACGTTTGCCATTGTACCCTCAATTATTTTGAGAAGGGCTTGTTGCACCCCTTCGCCGCTTACATCCCGAGTTATGCTTGGGTTTTCGCCTTTTCGTGCAATCTTATCAATTTCATCGATATAGACGATGCCTCGCTGAGCCTTTTCCACGTCATAATCTGCGTTTTGAAGAAGGTTCAAAATAATGTTTTCAACGTCTTCACCGACATAGCCAGCTTCCGTCAACGTGGTTGCGTCAACGATCGTAAAGGGAACTTTGAGAAGTCTGGCTAAGGTCTGAGCCAGCAAAGTCTTACCAGATCCCGTAGGTCCAATTAAAAGAATATTACTCTTTTGAAGCTCAACTTCGTCCTTACCGCCTTGCTTGCTGTTTACACGCTTATAATGATTGTGAACGGCTACTGAAAGGATTCTTTTGGCGCGCTCTTGGCCAATGACATAGTCATCCAAGACCTTCTTTATTTCGGCCGGTTTGGGAACCTTTGCTGTCTCTGTCGGCGCATCGGCCGCATCATATTCTTCGGCAATAATATCGTTACAAAGCTCGATACATTCATCGCAAATATAAACACTTGGACCAGCAATTAATTTTTTAACTTCGCTTTGGTGTTTTCCACAGAAGGAACAGCAAAGATCTACGTTTCGATCATCTTCTTTACGACTCATATTTTATTCCTTCCCTCCAATTGACTGACCGATGGTCAGTCGGATTATTTTTCTTCACGTGTTGGAGTGACCGCATTTCTTTCAACAATCTCATCAATAATGCCGTATTTTTTTGCCTGCTCAGCGGTCATATAACGATCTCGGTCCGTATGGGCCAGTATATCACTGATCGGCTGGCCCGTATGCTTAGCGAGAATGCCGTTCAAGACCCCTTTCAAACGAATGATTTCTTTGGCAGCAATTTCGATATCGGACGCTTGTCCTTGGGCGCCACCAAGGGGTTGGTGAATCATAATTCGAGAGTGAGGAAGCGAGAAACGCTTACCGGGAGACCCGGCCGCCAGAAGTACAGAGGCCATCGAGGCACAGATTCCCATGCAAATCGTCGTTACCGGTGGGCGAACATATTGCATCGTATCATAGATCGCCAGACCGGCATCGATCACGCCGCCAGGACTGTTAATGTACATATAAATCTCTTTATCCGGATCTTCCGCTTCCAAAAAAAGCAATTGAGCAATCATCAAATTGGCAACTTGATCATTAATCGGTGTGCCAAGGATCATGATTCGATCACGCAGAAGCCGTGAATAAATATCGTAGGCTCTCTCGCCTCGAGCGGTTTGTTCTACGACCATTGGGATCAAAGTGTTCTGAAAACTCATTTATTTATAACCCCTTTATTTTATCCTAGCTTTCGAAAGGGCATAATCAAGTGATTTCTCATCTAGGATGTCGAGTTTAAGTTTATCCATTCGAGAAATGCTCTCCTCCTCATCTTTCTGTGAGTAATACTTCTCTATTTCTGATACACTCAGCCCAGTTGCTGACGCGGTCTTCTGGAGGCGTTTGTCAATATCCACTTTTTCAACCTTAATTTCCTGATCTCGGGCGATTCGATCCAAAATATAGGCTAGACGAATTTGCCTTTCTGCATTCTTAGCAGAAGCTTCCATGATCTCTGCCTGTCGCCCTTTTATGTCGTCTTCTTTGATCCCGGCCTGAAACATTCTTTGAATGGAGTCACGAGCAAGAGATTCAGCCGTCATTTGTTTCTGTCGAGGACTAATTTCAAAGCTCATAGATTCGACCAGTTTATCTCCAACTTTATCTTGAAGATTCTTTGTCTGCTGTAGCTCCAGAGATGACACTAGGTTTGTTTCGATCTCTTTTCGGAGCTCGTCAAGACAGGAATATTTTGGGTTAACTTTCTTTGCCAAATCATCGTTAAGTTCTGGCGTGTGCTTCGATTGAATTTCGAGAATCTCCAATTCAAAGACTACATCTTTGCCACGGACTTCTTCAACTTGATGGGTTTCAGGAAAGGGAAGTGTAAATGTTGATTTATCGCCCTTCTTTTTTCCGAGAACAGCTTTTTCAAAATCTTCGGCAACCTGTCCGCGTCCTAGGGCGAGCTCTTGTCTGTCCGTGGAGGCCTGTTCAACCTTTTGACCGTCTACAAGTCCATCGTATCGGACAACAACCATGTCATCTTCTTTGACAGGGCGATCATCATGAATAGCGTGATAATGCGTAAATCGATCCTGAATTTCTTTGAGCTGATCTTCGATCATTTCCGGTGTTGCGGTTTGCTTTTCAGTGTTTTCAATCTCTAGTTTGTCCCATGGAATCTCTGGCACTTCAGGTTTGAGGTCTAGTTCGGCTTCAAAGGTGAAGCTTGTATTTTCCTTGGGAGAATCCACGGCGATCAAGGTGGGCGGCAATATAAGTTTCAGGTCGTGTTTTCGGACAACTTCCATCAAACTTTCGGAAACCATTCGCTGAGTCACCTCATTAGAAGCCTCCTCGCCATAGACTTTTTTAACGAGGTCAAGAGGTGCTTTGCCTGGGCGAAAACCCTGAATCTTGGCGCGCTTGGCTAGGCCACCGTAAAACGTATTGAGATGGTTATTAACCCTTTCCGGGGCCATCTCGATTTTCAGCCTAGCTTGAACACTTGAATTCTTTTGAAGATTTTCTTTAATAGTCATATAGCTGCCTCTAGCAAATTCCCTCGCTCCCGCAAGCCAATTTGGGCTTATCCTAACAAACTAAGCATGAAGCACAAGAAGTCCAGAAACCGGGCTTCCTACTCGACAATCTG
>PCXB01000077.1:25499-26007 GCA_002787535.1 Deltaproteobacteria bacterium CG11_big_fil_rev_8_21_14_0_20_45_16 | reverse complement strand
GTTAGTTGGACCATAATTTTTTGGAAGGTTTGGCTGTTGCGCGGTGCAGCACGAGAGAATATTCGCTTTGCTGATGCTTTTTGGTCCGCCGGATCTTTAGAATCCGCGCGAAAACTCACTCAAGCTCAGCCGCATTCTGGATTAAACCGTGTTTTTGAGTCTGGCTTACAGGAATTCAATCAGATCTCGGATCTCAAACTGTCACGCGAACAATGCATTGAGTTACTTGAAACCAATGTCAGCCGCTCTCTGGACAAGGCCGTAAAAATTGAAACTCAAAGTCTTCAAAATTTCTTGGGATTTTTAGCCAATACGGCAAGTACCGCGCCTTTCGTGGGACTATTCGGAACGGTTTGGGGAATTATGAACTCCTTTATAAATATCGGTGCGACTGGCGCTAGTAATTTAGGAGTCGTTGCACCCGGCATTGCGGAAGCTCTAATTGCAACAGCAATGGGCCTCTTCGCGGCGATCCCAGCTGCTTTGGCTTATAATACTTTTGCGGGAA
>PCXB01000077.1:0-25461 GCA_002787535.1 Deltaproteobacteria bacterium CG11_big_fil_rev_8_21_14_0_20_45_16 | reverse complement strand
ACAACTGATTTTATGAATACCGCCAAGAGGAGTCTCTAGAACGTGGCAGGCGGCATCAAAAGACCCAATGAAGATGATGATTTGGAATTGAATGCCGAAATTAACATCATTCCGCTCGTAGATATTATGCTCGTTCTCTTGATTATCTTTATGGTGGCGGCGCCGATGATGAACGATATGGTCGATGTTACGCTTCCAAAGGCCCAAGCTAAGAATCTCGGAACAGATGAAAAGAATGTCACGCTTTCGATAAAAAAAGATAATAAACTTTTCATAGGTAAGACAGAAATTAAGTTTGATGAATTGAGTCAGAAGCTTACCGCTATTTTTGAAAATCGATCCAAGAAAGAGGTTTTCCTGAACGCGGATGAAGAAGTTATGCACGGATTTATCGTTCAAGTGATGGCCAGCATACAACGTGCGGGAATTTATAAAATCGCCTTTTTGACCGATCCCTCAAAGTAATTTGAGGACGGAGATTTCTGATGTATCGAGCTCTCAGCATCTCAGTAAGTTTTCACCTGTTGCTATTTGCAGGCGTATATTGGTCTGCCCAGCTTTCATTGATGCTGATTAAATCGCAAATTAAGAAGGAAGAAATCGGAGGAGTTATTCAGGTCGACTTGCTCTACAAGCCGACTGATACGGCCATGCGAAAATCTCCCATAAAACGAGAACTCCCGCCCCCAAAGGTAAAGACAAAAGTTAAGGAAGACCTTCCAACGCTTGTTAAAAAAGTGAAGCCTAAACCGATCTCCAGGCCAGCAGAACCCAAGAAGGATTTTAAGGCACTCTTTGATAAAATTCGGGATGAAACCGGTCTTGATCGAGAAAGAGCTCCTAAGGAAGATAATTTTCCAACAAATGTGGACGGAGAAAAAGATGCACGGGGCACCGGAGGGAGAAGCTTGGTCAAGATGAGTCCAGCTCAACTTGCCCTGCAGACGGCGGCTCGGAAACACTACCGGCTTCCACAGGCTCTTGATTTGAGAAAGAAGCACCCCAATGCTCTTGGCTATATTAGTGTTAAACTAATTGGCATGGGGAATTCGTTGCAAATTGTATCGCTCGATCACCTGCAGCGATCCGGTTTTAATATACTCGATCAGGCTTGCGAAAACGCCCTCCGCCACGCGATGAACGAAGAAACTTTTGCGCCTGATATTGTCGCTGAACTTTCTGGTAAGGAAAATACCATCACATGTCAGTTCTAATGAGACCGCTTTGGATTCTATCTATTATTTTTTTGATCCTTTCCAAGACGAGCTATGGGCAATCCATTGTTGTCAAAAATGCCGCGGACGCCCCCACACCTATTGCCATTCAAGCTTTTCTCAAAAATGATGATGAAAAAGACCGACAAGCTTCTATCGATATTGAGGCTTCTTTGACGGCCGATCTGATTTTTTCCAGAATATTTAAGGTCATTCCATCGGAGGCATTTTTGGAGCCAAATGTGGAAGGGCCCGTTGACTCGATCAAGGTTGCCTCTTGGCGTCAGGTCGGCGCTGATTATTTGGTCCGCGCTAAAGTTTCTCATTCAGGTCGTGAAGTGATTTTAGATGGATACGTTTTTAATATTACAACTGGAGTTCTCGGCGTACGCAAAACCTACCGAACAAGTAAAAAAGATTATACGATTCTATCACATATGTTTGGCGATGACATTGTTCAGTTAGTCACAGGCAAGCTTGGACTTTTTTCAACAAGAATTGCTTTTGCTTATAAAGCACCAAAAAGTCGCTACAAAGAGATTTGGATGATGGAGTTTAACGGCCGCAACCCCGAACCCCTTGTGCAGAATGGGCGAACAAATTTAAGTCCTGCTTGGAATCTTGACGGCAAAGAAATTTATTATACTTCCGCCTCCGAAATTCACTGGCATCTTTGGAAAACCGACAGCAAGGGACGCTCTAAACAAGTAACAAACTTTCCTGGCTCGGCTCTAGGCCCTTCTATGATGCCAGATGGAAAATCTATGGTCGTCTCCTTATCCAAAGACGGAAATCCTGAACTCTACCAAATGGGATTGGATGGGAAAATTATTAAACGACTCACGAAAAGTAACACGATCGACATCGGGCCGGCTCCGAGTCCAGATGGGAGTAAAATTTGCTATAGCTCCGGCCGCTTGGGGAATTTGCATATTTTTATTTTGGATATGATGACGCTCAAGAGCGCGCGTCGAACTCGCGTGGGGACCTTAAATGACTCCTGCGCCTGGCACCCATTTGAAAATAAGATTCTTTTTTCCGGCATGGACCTGGATCGCGAATTTGATATCTTCGGAATGAACGATCAAGGTAATGATATGGAGCGCCTCACTTACGATGCTAAAAACAATGAGACACCCTCCTGGAGTCCGGACGGATCTTTAATTGTCTTAAGTTCTCGTCGCACAGGACGCGACGAAATCTATGTCATGAAAGCTGACGGAACCCAACTTACAAAAATCACCGATCTCCCCGGAGATGCTTCACAGCCTGATTGGTCACCTCGTTTGGGTTATTGATGCCAAGATTTGCAAGTATTGATCTTGGTTCCAATTCGTTTCTATTAACGGTTGCCAGTTTTCAAGATGGAAAATTGATTCTCGAACATGATGAATGCCGAGTCGTGGGTATTGTTAAAAATCTAGAGAATGGAAGAATTAGACTCGAAGCTCTCGACCGCGCCAATAAAGCCCTCGCTGCGTTCCGCCAAAAAATCTCGTCTTTGAATTTAGATGGAATTTCCGTGGTCGCCACAGAAGGGCTTCGAAAACCATCAAATGGTCTCGAGATAAAATCTGAGTTAGAAAAAACACTGGGCCATGCCATAGATCTTATCTCCGGCGATCGCGAAGCGGAGCTTTCCTTTCTTGGAGTACAGGAAGACTATCCGGACAGGGTCGCAAACAAACTCGTCTTTGATATCGGCGGTGCCAGCACCGAACTTGCTGTTGGCAATTCAAGTGGGATTCTTTCGAAAGAATCCCTTAAAATCGGCAGTGTTTTATTGACCGAACGATTTTCTCTCGACCAAATCGCCGATCCAATCGAGGCTTTTGAATATGCCAAGAGTCAAATTAAAAACTCTCGAGCCGCGAACCAAGATCCCGCATCTTGGGTTGGAGTCGGCGTGGCTGGAACTATAACGACACTTGCGACCATCTACCTCGGTCTCGAAAGCTATTCGCGACAAAAAGTACACCAGCTCAGAATTCCTACTTTTGAAATCAAAGAGATCTCAAATTTGATCTTGAGTAAGTCTATGGAAGAGCGTCGAAGCATTGTCGGCTTGCCCTATAATCGCGCGGATGTTTTGGGCGGTGGATTACTTATCGCTCTGGCTCTTGCAACAATATTTAGGTGGCAAGAGATTGTCTGTATGGATACGGGAATCCGATTTGGACCCATTTACGAAATGGCTCGAAAAATTGGCGCTTACTAAAGTGGGCCGACTCCAAAATAAATCTGCCCGACTTCTTCTCCAGGCTTTCTACCCAAAATAAAAGCATAACCAATTTTGACAGGCCCAACCAAGGTATTGAATCTCAATCCAGAACCAATGCCGTAACGCAATTCCCAAGGCCGGAACTCGCTATTACTTTCATAAATATTTCCGCCGTCTAGGAACCCAAGCAAATCGACGCTCGATAGAATTGGAATATTTAACTCCGTTCGAAAGAAAAATAAACTTTTCCCACCATTACGTAAAGCTTCCCCATTGCTATCCACAGGTTGAATTGAATCTTCAGGATAGCCTCGCACACTGCCTTCACCTCCAACACGAAATCGCTTTTCAACCGGAACATCTGAGGTATTTGAATACGCCTCCGAAAATCCAGCATTTAGTGATAAGGCCAAGCCCACATTGTCTTTTTTACTCATTCGAATAAGTGGATAGAAAAAATCCTGCTTGGTAGACGCGAGCCAAAAATTATAGTTCCCACCTAAATGCGAATCAAAAAGCTCAAAGCGGAGTAAACTACGGACACCTTCGCTAGGACTAAAAGGATCGTCAACGTAACTGCCAAATAAAGAATGGCTCAATGAATGAAGACGCTTAGGGGCTGAGCTGTCTACGGATCTGGTTTCTGACGCTAGAGTCACATTGAAGGGGTTAGAATATTCAATCGAGTACTCAGGAGAGAGTGTCCAGCGTCGTGTAACCCTCCAATCGATAATAAAACTCGCTGCATTCGAAAGAATAGCAAAATCTCGCCGAGCTTCCTTTTTGTGGGAAAGCGCAATTCTTCCGTCAAGCTGAGTCCCAGCTAAGGCTGGTTCAAAATACTCCAACGTCAGCTTTCTCTCAATAAATGGCTCTTCTTCGATATCACCGCCAAGGATCATCGCTGGATCGGGCAGGGTGGATTCCTTAATCTCTCGATTGGCTTTGGAATAAAAGTTGAGTCGACGCCCCTCGCCTCCAATGTTGGCATAAGTGGCGCGAAGGATGCCTCGTACACCGTCCGACGTTCCGTAGCCCGGACCAATTTCAAACCGATATCGAGCTGCCTCTAATATTTCGACGACAAGAATCAAATTTCCTTCCTCAGGGAATTTTTCTAGAACTCGAATGTCCACACTACGCGCAATACCCAGACTCAAAATTTTGGCCTGGCTATCATTGACATCCGTTTGCGAATAAAAATCACCCTGATGTACATAAAGCTCTCGCTGGATGACATGGATCTTGGTTTTCTCAATCCCGCGGATGATGATTTGGTCAATTTGATAACGAATACCCGCCTTGATTTCGATTTCAAAGTGATATCCCCCCTCGACGATTCTTCTCTCTTCCCCCAGCTCAGCATCTAGGTAGCCGATATTTTTCATAGCCAGGATTAGCTGATCTTGAGCCTCTTTAGCCCGAAGGGGGTTATAGCCAGCCCCCGTACGATAGACTTTCTTCAAGTCATGCAATTCAATTGAGCCCTCCATTTCTTTCGGCACACCTGAAATTGAAAACGAAACAGATCGGACCTTTTCACCCTCGTTCATATAAACCATGGGTTGTACCAAGCCCCGCTTTTCATCGATCGAAAACTCCAAAGTGCGAACATGGACGTCGAGATAGCCTGCGCGAACAAGTTCTTCAAAAAATTGCTCCTCAAAACGTCTCTTGTAGTCTTCCTCATTAAATATTTTTCCTGGCCTCAACTTAGGAACTTTGTTGTAGATCTTTTGAACCTGCTTCGTATCATTCAGGCCTATCCAGTTTGGCGCCTCTAGAATAAACTGCTTTCCACGGTCAGTAAAAATTTGCACAAGTTGGCTATTATCATTTATATTTTTTGCTTTCGCCTCGACCTGAACTCGAAGATAACCACGATCCATTAGATACCTTCGAATATCTGAGACAACCTCATCAACAAACCAATCCGGGGGGGACTCATTCTGCTCCATAAGTTTTTTAATATGACGACGATTCCTATAGTTACCCAACATTTCAAAGACGGTTTTTGTGCCTTCTTGAATTTTCCACGACAAGCTGACGTTTTGTAGAGATGGCTTAACTTGAATCGTCGGCTGATAGACTTGAACTAAAAAGTAGCCCTTCTTCCGATAGTATCGGGCAAGACTATTCGTGTCTTCTACCAATTGGTAGGGCTCAAATACGCTGCCCGCCCGATTGCTAAGCTGATCGCTTAGTCGACGAGACGGAAACGACTCGTTGCCATCGAATTCGATGGATTCAATTCGATATTTCCTTTTAATAAGGCTCTCAATCTTAAGAGTCTGATCTTCTGGATAAATTAATACTTGAGCATCAAGATAACCAAGCCCTCTAATTTGCTCGGTCAAACACTGAGTGATTTGGTTTATTCTCTCTTGGGACAAATTGATATCTTCATCGGCTCTCAAACATAGTCGCTTAATTTCTGACCGATTCGGTGGTTTATCCCCGACCCAACTGATTTCTTCAAAAAACTGTAATGGAACCAAGTCAATTCGGACAAGGCCGAGCGGCTCGTCCCAGTCCACGGAAACGGAATCATAACGTTGGCTAGCCTCCAAAAGTCGCTTCGCTAAAGCCTGATATTCGGCCTTCCATTCTTCATGAATTTTGAAGGGTAAAGTTGGAATTACATAATGACGATCTGACTCTGGAGATACGACAATTTCTTTGATCGGACGAGCCCAGCTGGGACATTCTAGGAAAACAACCAGGAAAAATACAATCAACGAAACTCTATGTAGCCACTTCCACATCAATCAAACTCAAAATGAAAAATTAAATCTCCACCCAAGTCTCCACTCAAAGTTGTATTGGATGCCTGATTTGTGTCCCGCCAAGATCCAATCAATGAAACATTTCTTGCTACCTTTAAATCCAATTCTATTTGATGCCCACCTGAAACGCTCAGAAAGTTTGAATAGTTCAACTGCAGTCTATTTTTAATTAGATCTGTGCCGACTGTAAGTTGAAGTTCCGTCCGGCCAGTTTCATCATAAAAACTAGGATAGAGTTGAAACCGACGAATTCCCAAATCAGTCGCCAGTGTTCCTTCAATCGTATCTTGCAAGGATCCCGTCACAAAACTAATACCGGTATAAGCAGCCGATTTCGTCGAATCATCTTGTGCCGTCTGATCATCAAGCACGGGAGGCGTGCCATAAGAAACCAAAGCCAAAATTTGTTTTTCGTTTAATGGCGGGTCGGAGGAATAAAATACTTTTTGATCCTTATCGTCGCCCTGAAGCGTTATGAACACTCTATAGTCGTCGATCTGAGTTTCAGCCCGAATATCATAACGAGGAATGTTTGGTTGATTCTCCGAAAACTGTAAGGATCCAGACTGAAGTTCAAAAGTCTGCTTGATATAGTTAAAATGTCCGCGAATTAAGCCGATACGACCATCCAAAATAGGTTCTTTAATCGTACCTTTTACCCGAACGTCAAGATCCACCGTTCCTTCCGCAAGATTATTTCGAATGGCAAAAGGTTCCGAGGTCTTCAATCCGACATCTAGTCTCCAGCGATCAAAGAAGCTCTCTTCTTCCGCGAAGAACTTATATTTGTCGGGTTTCTTTTCGAAAATCGAAAGAATATCCGTACGAATATTAATTCTCTTTCTGTATATACCTTCGTAAACATTTAACTGTCCGCTCAGCACGGCATCATTATTCTCAACTTTAAGATTCAAAGGACCGGTGGCACGAAAGCGAATGTCAGGCTCCGGTTCAAACAATGGCCCATTCATTTGAAGGTTTAGATAGGCAAAACTGATATCCAAGCCCTTGAGCTGAAACCTACCTGATGCCGTAAGGCTCCCGTCCCGAATCTCGCCCGTCAACTGACCCACATCAAACAATGAATCCTGAGCACGCAGCCTCGCCGTTACATTTCGAACTAAAATCGGACTCGACTGAAGAAGCATCAAACCGCTGTCCAGAGTCATCACTCCAGTAAAACCCCTCTCCGTCCATTTTCCATGAGTCTCAAATTCACCTTCGGATCGGCTAAGAAATGGCACAAAATATGAAACGGACTCAAGTCGCGTTCGACCCTCCACACTTACATTTAGTTTTCGGAAACTCTGAAAGCTACCAGACACTATCAATTCTTCCTCTCCTGAAAGTACGCGAAGTCGATCCGTTCTCCATATAGCCTCCTCTGATCCGAGCTTCTCAAGCTCCAACTGAAATGGATCGATACTATGCAAGATAAGTTTTCCTCGAGTCACATCCGACCTCTCGATTTGACTGGTGCAAGTCAAAGACTTCGGAGGAGCCAAGAACCTCACGAAGGACTGCCGCTTCATGACCAGTGAATCGAATTCCAAATTACAACTCCCACTTCCATTGAGTAAAAGCTTAACCCCATTTTCGAACAGCTCACGAACTAGCGATGCAATGGCCCAGTCATTGATGTTTATTGCAACGCCAGCAAGACCAGCCGCCTTAGAGCGAAGCTCGACACTAATTTCACCTTCAAAGATCTCGGCCAAAACACGAGTGGATTCGCTGATTGTCTGAATATTCACAGTAGAAGGCCGTTGGATACGCGAACCGATCATGGTTTCAAAAAAATCAAAATTCGCGCTCATACTATCATCGGAAATGTCATAGTTGAGATTGAAGTTCAGAAGACTTTGAAATGGGGCATTGGCATCAAAGACAGATAGCCAGTCTGCCAGACGGACCTTTTTTCCCGTTAAGTGAAAATCACGAATGCCTGAGATTAGAAAACTCATTCCACCTAAAACTCCTCCACCCTCTCGAGAGGTCTCAATATAGACATCATTGAAATACAAAACGCCAGAATCGAAAACCCAATTGGCTTTTGCGCGGCGCCCAGAAGTAGGATCTTTTCCAATCCGAAGATTCTCAGCCAATATATTCCCGCTGCCTTTGGGTCGCCCCACCCAATCCGTCAAACGGCCGCTACCGCTTGCATAGGACTCGGGTTTGATGACCCATGAGTTTGTTTGAGGCAACGAATTTAGAGCGGTTAATGAATTTTGTTGTGAAAAACTGAAATCAAAATCAGAAAATAATGTTCGCCCTTTCCGACCGGGCTCAAAATACAATCCACCCTGAAGCTTGAGGCCATTTGCTGTAATCGGATTAGCATATAAGCGGCGACTCTCAAGCCTAAGTTCACCCTTAATATTCTCAAAAATATGTTCATTGAGTGAAAATTGTTTTAGATCCGGATTTACTGACAGGACTATATGATCAAGTGGTCCCGAATAGGAGCCGGGCAGCCGTCCCCGCCCTGCCAATCTAAACCAAAACAAATCTCCCACTTCTCCTCGAATTTCTGAATCCCAGCGCAGACCAAATTTTTCCGCGTCCCACTCTCCCATTGCCTCCCAATCGCTATTTGGAGTTTTTACTTCGGCAGTAAAGTTGGCTCCACTCCGTGCAAGATCTAACTGAATCTTGGCTCGCGCCTGATCAATTCCATATACTAGGGTCTCGGATTTTCCCTGTGTCACTTTAAATCCATCCACCGCCAAATCGGCGCTTACTTTAAGCGGTTGATCCGAATTGAGTTGCCCAATTATACTCAAATCTCCATTAATTTTTCCTCCCCAATAACCGAGGTCTTCCTCGACAATCCCCAAGTATGATCCTAGCGGGGAATTTGCAAGTTTGAGACGCATGTCTAGCTGGGCGTTGTTGAAGAAGTCGAAACTAGCCTGCCCTTGAATAATTTCGTCGTCGTCTTTAACGACGATATCTTGAACTGCAAATTCACCGACAGACTGCTTCCAACTCATACTAAGTTCATCAATATTTTTTGAGCGGAATCCAGCTCCGACTAGGGTCAACTTTCCAGCTCCTTCCAACCGTTTTAAGGGACCTCTAAAATCGCTCTGGAGCGAAAGGTGTCCATGAAGATCCTCGTAAGAAAAATGCTTCTCAATTTCAAGTTCACTTCGAATGCTGAGGTCAATAATAGGATCCGACCACCGCTTGATCTCTCCTGAAATTGCGACAAAGTCTTCATCCCGAACCAAATTAAATTTCTTGATCCTCAGGCGCTCTCCCAACAATTCTGCCTCTCTCAATTCAAGATCTAACTTTTGAAACTCATAACCTTTGTAGGCCACGGATTCGAGATGCAGCCGTCCATCCATCGTCAAAGCTTCGGTGTCAAATTGAATATCAAAACTCTCTAGATTGGCTCTCGCGCGAATGGCGTCCGGACCCAATTGACCGCGAGCCAAATCCAGCTCCAAATTAAAGTTCTTAAACCTAATAATTCCAATTAGCGTTTCAAAATCTAAGGGAATATTCGTCTTTTCGGGCTTCAATTTTTTAAGCCATCGATTGATAACCTTAATATCGGTCAATTTGTAGCTAAGATCCTCCACTTCTGCTCTCGAAATATAAATTTTATTAAAAAATAATAGTGGAATACTCCAAAACATAGAGATCGCGACTGTTACCTTTCCAATTTCGACATCAGTTTTTGTGGCATCATGATGAAGCTTTAATCCCAAGAAATTAATAGTGGGATACAACGAAAGTACTCTGACCTGAGCCTCCGAATATGTAATCTTCAACTCCAAACTTTTCTCAGCTGAGTGGACGACTGCATCTCGTAGGCGAATCTGAAAAAAATCAGTCCGAAAAAAAATAGACAGAGCGACTAAGATGACAAGAAGTAGAACCACAGGCGTTCCAAATGAAAGGCCAGCTAGCCAGGATAAAACTCGGCCCACGCTCCATTTCTTGACTTTTTTTGAGCGCTTCTCCACTAGCTTAGATTATCAAAGGGCCGCGCTTAAGGCACTGAAACTCTTGAGTTTTGGCGCTCACACCGCCTAACCTAGACTTATGCCCAAGCTGCCCCGCGTCGCCGTTATCATTCCTGCTTACAACGAAGAAAATGTAATTGGGAATTGCATTGAAAGCCTGCTGCGACAAACCTACGAGAATTTTTGTGCTCATATCATCGATGATCAATCGACTGATACTACACAGCAAATCATTCGACGCTATGCCGAAGCCTACCCAAATAAAATCAAGCTTCAATTTTTTGGCAAATTGGGGCCTGGCAAGGCTCGAAATCGAGTGGCTACAGAAGTGGCAGCCGACATTTATGCATTTACTGACGCTGACTGCGAAGTGACGCCTCGATGGCTCGAAGAGCTTATTAGGGGAATTGATTTTGAAGGTGTGGTCTCTTGTGGCGGACCTCAGTTAGCCCATCCAACGTCCACGGATTTCCAGCAAAAGCTCGAAAGATTTTTTTCACTTACCAGCCCTCTCATTGATTTTTATCAGAATAAAACCGATATTAGTGAGACGCGACACAACCCACTTTGCAATGTCGCTTATCGAAGTGAAGTATTTCGGAGCTTGAAAGGATTTAGGGAAGATCTGTTCCCTGGGGAGGATGTCGAAATCGATCTCCGGATCAAACAAAGGGGACATCGCATACACTACAATCCCCGCGCTATCGTTTTTCATCACCGTCCCGAAAGTATCGCCCAATTCAAAAAAGTCATGCGGGCTTACGGAAGAGCTCAGGGAAAGCTATTCCGAGAATCAGGACCTAGACGAACTATTCAATATATTGGGATAATTGCGTCACTTTTTACATTTGGGATAATAATCGCATCTCTATTGTTGCAAAACCTAGGTTTGTTGGTTGCCGCCTTACTTATTGTCGCTGGCTTTTATTTTATTCGGCCAAACTCAGAAAGCTTACTAAGCATTTTACTCAATTCTCTCGAATGGTTTAATGGGTTCCTTATTGGCCTGTTCACAAATAAAAGTCCTCCGCCCGGAATGAATATTGGAACAAAGCATGACGTCAAAACTTAATCGTCAATTATACAAGCCATCTCCCCTACACAAATTGCTCTTGGGGCGCTTTAAGTCGCCAGCTGTTGGGGCATAATTTCTTCCAAAAAATGCTATTCCCGGGAAGAGTAAATGTGATTTTTAGACCCCGAGCGAAGCGCGCTCGAGCCTGCGAGAGCTACGAGCGCGCGACTGCGGAGTCGCGTGTGATGCCGGTGAGGAACCTTGAAATCCCCCAGAGGAAGAGCCACAATATCCCGACTCTCATTTCCTAAAAACTGACGACAAAAACATCAGGCTCACACTTAGTAGGCTGCCCACATAGATTTCATCGACATTGGCTAAAAAACCAGTCCGATCCCAATACCTCCAAAATGTAACGCCAAAAGCCGACACTATGACTGCCCAAATGAAATCTCGATCTCGGAACCTTCCCGGAAACACATAACCCAACATTACAGGAAGAAGAAGACAAGCCGCAGAATAGCTTCCCAATGTTTTCCATACTTTCTTAATATTGCCATCAAAGCCAACGGCCAATATGACACTCAATAGGCCAACGGAAACTATTCCCAGATGATTACACCAAAGTTTCCGATTGAAGCGCTTCGGAAGCAAGTCAAAACTCAAGGTCGTGCCAGCCGTAAAAATGTAAGAATCCAAAGTAGAAAGAATGGTTGCAAAAATACCTGCCAAAAAGAGTCCCCTTAGGCCCTCGGGAAGTATCTGAATGGAAAAACTCAAATAGGCCTGCGAAGAATCAGCTTCAGGCAGGCTAGCCCTTGCATATAGCGCTCCGAATGTCGTGCATATATCAAAAACAAACCACACAGCGGTCGAAATCAAAATTCCCCATTTAGCAGTGTTTTCGGTTTGGGCCGCAAAGACTCGTTGATAAAAGTTAGGATCAACCAAGGTTGATAGAGCGATTAGACCCCAAACAAATGTCGCCATCCAAGGTTCCCCACCAGAAATATCAAAATGTGACGCCGGGAGATTAGACTCAAGATAGCTCAGACCACCAAAGTGATTTATGGAAAAAATTAGAACCAAGCCTACGCTCGCGATCATAAACACAAATTGCACGATGTCCGAATAAACCACAGCACGAAAACCTCCAGACATGGAGTAAAGGACAACACTAAAAGTTCCAATTAGGCATGCAAGTGGAAGAGAAATACCTAGAAAAAGTTGGATCAACAAACCAATGCTTATACTGTAGGCAACGGGAACAACGTTAAAAAAATTGAAGATTCCTGATAACTTTCTAGATTTTGGGCCAAACATTTGCCCCACTAAATCAGGAAGGGTCAAGGCTTCAAATTTTCTAATTTTGGAAATGAGAATGAACGCAAATATCAAATACGTCACATACCAAAACACCCCTTGAGTTAAAAAATTGTAAATTCCTTTTTCATAGGCAATTTGTGTTACACCGATAATCCCTCCATACCAAGTTGCCACTAAGGTCGCCACAAACATGGGAAGACTGAGTTGACGGCCCATCAAAAGCAAGTCCAGAAAATTTGCGTCGTCCGTCCAATTTTCAGATTTTTGTAACTTTGATTTTCGCTGTTGGCCGTAAAGAATGGCTAGCAGGGTAAGCCACGCGACAAGGCTAAAAACCAGCCAATCGTAAGCACTTAGATAATCAAGAAATTTTATTTTCGTCTGAAGATGGTTCATGGGCATCCCTTCGCTAGCATTACCTAGATCAGGTTTCGGGTATAATCTCAGCCTTCTCTAGAAGGCACCCCGTGCTGAATCTTCTCTCTCGTTATTTACACTCGCCATTATTGTCAAGCTTCTCTAAATAAATGGAATGCTGGCTCAAGGCCGAGAATCCAACGAATCGAGTGCCTCTAAGCCGCAGCTTCAGATTCGAGTAGCTGCCCTTGATACGCAGACTTGGATTCAAAATGTACTTTCTAATTTTGACCAATTTTTGATTAATCATGCGGCTTGCGAGCGAAAAGCTTCTGCAACAGCTATTCAATTTGTTGTAAGATTCCCCGACCGGCCTGAACTCGTTGATCCGATGCTCCGCCTTGCTAAGGAGGAACTCCACCATTTTCATGAAGTAATGCGGCTCATTCAAAAGCGCGGGCTTCGACTAATTTCCGATGAACGCGACCCCTATATCAATGCCCTCTTGGTTCTGGCTAGAAATGGACGGAATGAAAATTTTTTGGATCGACTATTAATATTCGGAATTGCTGAAGCGCGCGGGACAGAACGATTTGGTCTCGTAGGCAAACATATTCAAGATGAAGTGCTGGCGAATTTTTACCAGAATCTCAGTGCAGCCGAAGATCGCCACCATCGAATTTTCTTAGATCTAGCTTTCCTGTATTTTAGTGAAAACGAGATTAGAAGTCGTTTGGATGTCCTTGTCGCCTCTGAAGCCAAGATCGTGAAGGGCCTCCCTATTCGAGCGGCCGTGCATTGATCTGCTTGATATGAGCAAATGCTTGATTCAGAAATATCTCGCAAGCTACATCCGACCTGAAACTCGCGAAGTTCTCGAGCGGCTAATGAACATTAAAGATCGTTGGAAAAAAGTCCTGGTCATTCCCTGTAAGAACGAAGGCTTAGACTTTGTAAATTTTCTTAAGGAAATCATTCATAAAAATGCTGATCTTCTTATCGTTGTTGTTATCAACGCTAATTCCCAAGATAGAAGTGAGTGCCAGAAGGCTAACGAATGCCTGGCCCAAACAATTAAATCTCTCTGGACGTTTGAAGGTCTAACTCAAAGCGAGTCTCTATCAAAAAACATTCTTCTGATTGAACGTGGTTCGGGAGATTTTCTATTCCCCAGCAAACAAGGTGTTGGACTCGCGAGGCGGATCGGTTCAGATATCGCCCTGTTCTTAATCACCAACAGACAAATTGAACTCCCCTGGATTTGGACGACGGACACAGATGCCAAACTGCCAAACGATTACTTCCAATGCCTCGAAGGAATTTCATCCGAATTCTCTGCGGCCACGTATCCGTTTGTTCATTTGCAAGGTGAACTAAATGCCAGCAATTATAGAGCTCTGAAAGAATATGAAAATTTTTTGCATTACTATGTAAAGGGACTGAGATTTTCGGGCTCACCTTATGCCTATCACAGTATAGGTTCCTGCCTTGCCATCCGGGCTGAAGCCTACGCCAAAGTTCGCGGCTTCCCTCTTAAGCAGGCGGGCGAGGACTTTTATGTTCTCAATAAACTGGCTAAGGTTGGTAAGATTTTGAAAGTCAACTCCTCGCCCATTCAACTTTCCGGCCGATTATCCGATCGAACACCCTTCGGGACGGGACCATCGACAATCGAAATTTCAAATAATCATCTGCAGGGGAAAAGCTATTTAGTTTATAACCCGCGCTGCTTTCAAATCCTTCGAGACCTTCTAATTTTTTTTGAAACTTGGTCCAATATGCCAGAGGCAAAACCCCACCCCCATCTGCCCCCAAAGCTTTTTGACTATTTTTTAAAAGTCGGGGGATTTGAACAGCTCGCCAGCCTAGAGACTCGAGCGCGTCGCGCCTCGGATCGCCTGCGACGGCTTCACGAGTGGTTTGATGCCTTCCAAAGCCTCAAATTAGTTCATTATTTTAGCGCGAATCACTACGCCAAAATCCCCCTGAAAGACGCGCTTGAAGATCTTGAAAAGGCTGCTAGATTCAGTGGTCATGAAACGAGACGAAGTCAAAGTAGAATTGGAGTTTACACCGAATCCGGACAGCCTCAAATATGTGGTGAATCGTAGCATTCTATTGAAAGGTTCCCGGGATTATACGAATGCAGAAGCTGCCAAAAGCGAATCGAGGCTAGCCACGCTATTGTTCGGTATCGAAAATGTCAGTGGTGTCATGTTGGGAACCAACTTTGTTACGGTGACTATCTCCAACCAAGATCGGCTGACGCAGACAAATGAAATTTTACTTTCGAGTATTAGAAAGTTTTTTGAATCCGACCAACTTGCTATCGAACCTTCGGCTGTTCAAGTAAATTCGAATCCAGCAAATCTCTCGAATATCGAAAAAAAAATTATCCAGATTCTCGATGAGGAAGTTCGCCCCGCTGTTGCCATGGACGGTGGAGATATTACTTTTGAAAAGTATGAAGATGGAATTGTGTTTTTGAAAATGCAAGGCGCCTGCTCTGGCTGTCCCTCATCACTGATGACACTCAAGATGGGTGTAGAAACCAGACTGAAAGACGCTGTTCCGGAGATTATCGAAGTTATTCCAGTTTAACAGGATCTAGACCTCTTGAAGCGGCACAATCCGACTCGGAGACTTTATAATCTTCTTTTTCAAGAACACGCTGATCAGACCGTCGTGGAACTCCGCTCTAGCCGTTTCTTCATCAACGGGCATAGGAAGTGGAATGCGCTGGGACCCTGTCTTTTTTAAATCCATTGGTTCGGACTTAGAAGGGTCAATAATTGTACGTTTCTTGTCATTAGTTTCGTAAAGGTCGACGACTAAACCATTGGACGATAGATGAATCTTAATCTCGTCTTTTAAGAAACCATTTAGTCTAAATCGAACAATAATTTCCTCCTGACTTTCCTGAACACTAATCACATGGCTATCTTGAATATGGGGTTCGAACTTTATTCCTTCGAAGCCAGGACCTAATAGTTGAGAAAGCAATTCTGAAACAGCAGGTGAAACCTCCACTTTTGAACTCAATGAATCCGAAGTTTTTGCTGCCCCACGAGACTTTGATCTAGGCTTGCGGACTCGTCTGAATGGAATAATTTTGGCCATCCTCATTAATTTAAGATCATGTTGAGCCGTGTCAAGTCTGCTCTAGATTTCCAGATTTTCCATCTTGCTGCTTGGCCAAAAACTGCTCCGCTAAGCCGGGATAGAGGCTTTTTTTACATACCAACTTGGATGTTGCGACGGCGATGAATGCGCAAGCCATTAGAGGAAAAAGGAGTAAGTGATTGATCGTCATCTCATACACAATAACAAAGGAAGTAACCGGCGCTCGAATCACCCCTGATAAATAGCTCACCATTCCTAGCAAAAGTAAGGCCTCTTTAGGATAGTCAGAGAATAGAGGTGATAATAAACTTCCAATTCCAGCGCCAACTGCTAGCGATGGCGCAAAAATGCCGCCTGCAATTCCCGAAGCATATGAGGCAACTGTTGCAAAAAATTTTAGAAAAGGAAAAAGAATTGCCAAATGATCCGCTTGCTCCAAAAGCTGCTGGGCTTGATGATAGCCAGTACCGAAGGTTTGCCCTTTAGAAAAAAATCCTATAGTTGCCACAATCACGCCGAGAGACATCGGCGCGTAAATCAATTTCTCCTTTGGCACACGACTTAATCGAGATTTCAGACTTAGAATCATTCGACTGAATAGGCCTCCCGCAGCCCCACCAAAGGCGCCAATAATAAGAATGCAAACAACACTTTGAATGCCGGTGAGGCCCACGGATATCACACCAAAATAACTATAATGCCCCATGATAGCGATGGCCATCAGCCCCGAAAGGATGACAGCACTCAACATCAAACCACTCGTTCGCTCCTCAAACGATCCCTTCAATTCTTCGATGGCAAAAACAATCCCTGCCAAGGGGGCATTGAAAGCCGCCGCAATCCCTGCGGCCGCTCCCGCTATAATTAGCCCCTGGCGCCTTTCAAATTTCGAAAATCGAGCATAGTGCCCCAAAAAATTAAATAGTGACGCGCCCATTTGAACCGTCGGCCCCTCTCGTCCGATCGACGCTCCTGACAACAATCCCAAAAACGTACAAATAAATTTGCCGATCAAGACTCTAATTGAAAGTAGTTGATCTCTGAGAGTTGTCGAACGAGTACGTAAGCACGCAATAACTTGAGGAATACCACTTCCTTCCGAACCCCTGAAAAATCGGTCCTGCAGCAGCCAGATGGCTGTAAATCCAATCGGACATATCACAAAAGGAAGGTAGTGCGAATAATTGTAAATCCGGAGAAAGGTCGTATTCGCCCATTCAGCAACTTGAGCCAGCAAGACAGCTAGGAGACCCAAGGCCCCAGCTGCGGACCAAAATACAAGGCGAGCCCACCATTTTTCTTTGCTTAAGGCACCTTCGATAAAATCCTTTTCTAATTGGAATCGATAGCCCACGTCGTTTCTACCATTATCAGCTCCGCGCACAGAAGGCAGCCTAGAAATCACATAAATTGGACTTTAGCAGAAGGCGTGCTATAGCACTCATGCAATGAAAGTCGTGCACTTATTTAGCGGTGGGCTGGACTCTACGGTCGCCCTCCATCAATTGATTGCCGAGGGTCACGAACTCAGACTTTTGGCAATCGACTATGGCCAGCGCCATAGGAAAGAGTTGGACTTTGCCAATTCCATGGCGAAGGAAAAGGCCATTGAATTGAAACAGCTGAGTTTTCCATCGATTCGAGAACTCTTGTCTGGAAGCTCACAAACTTCCGATGAACTTGGGGTACCAGAGGGGCATTATACATCGGAAAACATGAAGCTCACCGTTGTTCCTAACCGCAATATGATCATGCTATCGATTGCGATTGGGTGGGCGGTATCATTGAAATTTGATGCCGTTTGTTATGCAGCGCACGCAGGAGATCACACGATTTATCCCGACTGCCGCCCAGAATTTGCCCACGCTGTGGATCAGCTTGCACAGATTTGTGATTGGCATCCTGTAAAATTGCTTCGTCCCTTTATCGAGCTATCCAAATCTCAAATCGTCCGAAAGGGTGCTGAGCTCGAGGTACCTTTTGAGAGAACCTGGAGCTGTTATAAGGGCCTCGACAAGCATTGTGGTAAATGCGGAACTTGTGTCGAGCGCCAAGAAGCCTTTGAGATCGCTCGAATCGTTGATCCAACCTCTTACGAGCAGCCGTAAAGATGAAGACTTATAAAATAAATGAGATTTTTTACAGCCTCCAAGGCGAGGGTGTTCGGGCGGGCACGGCAAATGTTTTTATTCGATTCTCCGACTGCAATCTTCGCTGTTCCAGAAACAAAGAAGGTTTCGATTGTGATACGGAGTTTATTTCTGGGACCCAAATGAATCTGGATCAAATTTTGTCACAAGCTCGAAGCCTATCGGCAACTTGCGATTGGGTAATTTTGACGGGTGGCGAACCCAGTCTTCAAATCGATGATTCACTTTTGGATGCGCTGCACACCGCCGGCTACAAAATCGCTATCGAATCGAATGGTTTACGTGAATTAAGTTCGAAAATCGATTGGATTTGCATTTCGCCGAAGACTGCGGAGTCTAGTCTTCGCCAAAAAACTGCCCATGAGCTTAAATACGTCCGAGCTTTGGGCATGAAAATTCCAAATCCTTCAATTAAAGCTGAGCATTACTTAATCAGCCCAGCCTTCGAGGTCGATCATCTTCCCAGCGAAAATTTGGAACACTGTTTGAATCTGATACGAGATAATCCCAAATGGCGACTTTCCGTTCAACAACATAAAATTTGGAAGGTTCGCTAAGAGTTCTTCCTCATCGTAAGTATAAAATTTGATTTCTCTTCGAGTTTGACGACTTCCAAGGTTTTCTCAGAATCAATAAGTTCCCGCAATTTATGCTCATCGAAAACATGAACTAAGGGATGTAGGAGCGCATCCGCCAAGCCCGATGCCGATGAAAGCTCACCCAATCTTGCAATTTCTTCGTCATCCATCCACGCGGTGAGAGTTTTCAAATTCGCTATCTTCAGCGCTTGCACTCTAGATCGAAGCTTTTCAATTTCAGCGCGAGCCCTCATGGAATAAAGCATTAACCTCAACACACCCCCAGGCCTCAATGCCCGGGCTAGTTTATGAAGTCCGGTTTTTGGTTCCTCAATATGATGTAAAACTCCATAACAATCAATAGCATCAAAATCATTCACCCTTTCGGAATTCAAAAAATCATCCTGTTCAAGCCTTACATTGTGAACACCATGAAGCCACAAGCGCATTCGAAGTCGTCGCAGACTCGTCGACGATAAATCAGTTGCCAGAATCCTTGTTCGAGGGTTTCGCCTTCCAAACATCAAGGCGGAAATGCTTCCGCAGCCCACAATCCACAAGTCTCTCGCTTCTCGATTGAGCCCCCATCGATCTAAGTCCACCCTTTCCAAGTCTTTCCAGGAACCCAATAAAAACAGAGGATAACTCGGGTAGGGATACTTCTCATAATGTTCGCGAACAGGATTAGACATTCAGGAATAAAGAATACTATCGTTTACATGATATGGAAATCATCGTCTTTGGTGGAGGCTACGTAGGACTAGTTCAGGCGGCCGGGCTTGCTTCAACGGGTAACGAAGTTACAATTGCAGAAGTAGACGATGACAAAATAACCCAAATTAATTCGGGGCAAGCGCCTTTTTACGAGCCCCAATTACCGGAATTACTTTCTAAAGGTGTTGAACAGTCTCAGCTTCGAGCCGTCAAAGTTGGAAGCGATGAGTTCGATAAACGCCTGAAGTCCGCCGAGATTATTTTTATTGCTGTTCAAACACCAGAATCTTCAGACGGTTCTGCAGACTTAAAGTATGTGTTTGAAGTTGTGGATACCATCAGTAAATTGCCAGGAGATTTGAGTGATCGCGTTGTCGTCATGAAAAGCACGGTTCCCGTGGGAACGGGCGATGCCGTGGAAAATCGGTTTAATACTCATGGCAAGAATCCGATCGTCGCGTCTAATCCCGAATTTCTGAAACAAGGGAGCGCGGTTCGGGATTTTATGCAACCTGAGCGAGTCATTATCGGATCCGAGAATGAGCGCGCTCAGGAGTTGCTAAGCTATATTTACAAACCATTCATGCTAAAGCGCGAACGAATCATATGCATGGGTAGACGGTCGGCGGAGTTAGTTAAATATGCATGCAATGCTTTTTTGGCCACCAAGATTTCATTTATCAATGAAATATCCCAGTTGGCCGAAATGATCGGAGCCGATATTCGGGATATTCGACGAGGTATGATTACGGACTCTCGAATAGGAGATCAGTTTCTTTTTCCAGGTGTAGGCTTTGGCGGAAGCTGTTTTCCTAAAGATACGATTTCTCTCGTTCATCAGGGAGAAAAGTTTTCGGTACCTATGCGAATACCCCAAGCTGTCGACCAAGTAAATAAACGCCAGCGAACATGGGCACTACTTAATCTCAAAGATATCTTTAAGGAATTAAAGGATAAGAGCATCGCGATATGGGGGTTGAGTTTTAAACCCAAAACAGATGATCTTCGCGAGGCTCCCTCCGTTTACCTGATTGAGGAATTGATTAAAGCTGGGGCTAAAGTCCGCGCCCACGATCCTATTGCCATTGATCGCGCTAAGACTTTATTGGCTAAGCATTCATCGAAGATTCAATATTTTGAAGATATGTACGCAGCAGCAGAGTCCGCGGACGCACTTGTCTTGATGACTGAGTGGCATGAGTATCGTAGCCCTAGTTTCAAGAAACTTTCCGAGATACTAAAGAATAAAATCATTTTAGACGGACGAAATGTTTTTGGCCCCGAGATTACGCGCCAATACGGCTTTCGTTACCGCGGCGTGGGAATTCCAGAGAATTTAAAATAGCCTTACTAGATCCATCCACGATAACTTTCCAGGCGCTGCGACGGTATTTTTATATTTCTGACGCAGCAGAAATATAAAAATACCTGCGCGCTACATGACATTCAACTTGGATGGATCTAGTAAGGCTATTTTAAATTCTCAACAATATGCTTCGCTGTTCGAAAAGAGGCATTATAGGCGGTGATGATGGAGCCGCCTGTTTTCCCGCAGACTAGATCGCCCAAAAGATAGAGTCCTGAAATATTTGTCTCTCCCGATTCACCGAAGATCGGAAGATTTTTATCATCGCAATCGATGCCTGCTGTCTTCAAAAAATTGGTTGGAGTCGTTCCACCGATTGCAAATATCACATAGTCAAATTCTTCAGAACCTCGATCGCCATCATAGACAACTTTAGGTCGCCCACCAGCATCTTCAATGTTTTGAACAGAACGATTCATGAGCAGCTTCAATCGTGAGTTTGCCGCCAAGCTTTCCACAGCCTTTTGATTAGACTCCATCATTTTCTCTAGGCTATTGGAACGCACCGCAAGGCTTACATCAAATCCTTCGGCGGCAAGGATCTGGCAGTATTCTGATGACGTGTCGCCTCCGCCGATAACGAGAATTTTTGACGGCTGAATACTGTGCGAGGTTAGATCAAAGAGCACTTTATTTCGAAGCCCTAATGGAATTTTGTAATTTGGCTTGTTGGGGCGGCCCAAGATTCCAATTCCAATCCCAACGCATTTTGATCGATAAACCTCTTGATTTACATGGACGACAAAATGTCCTCCTTCCTTCACAATTTTTGAAACATCGGAATTCAATTGATAGTTCAGATTATAGCGCGCAATGAGTTCGTCAAAATACGTGACCGTCTCAGATTTGGTTAAATCTGGAAAGCAAGGTAGATGCCCATGCGTTTCTGTCGGGAGATTTTTATAATTTGCTAGAGTCATTTTCTTGTCCGGATAAAACTGTCGAATGGCTTTAATGCTAGCTTCACCTTTTTCGAAAACGATGATCGTTGCCGGATCCATCCCCAATTCGATGCATTCGATAGCCAAAGAAATTCCGGCTGGTCCGCCCCCTACGGCAATCACATCATAGACAGATTGATCATTCATCCCAATCTATTCCCAGGCCTTCGGTCGTTCCGGTCTTTTCCCAGGAGCATTCACCATCGCGGCTCGATTAAATGTATATTCTAGCGCATCAGGATTTATATAACGATCTCCCCATTCAAAGCCTTGCATAAAACTGTGATCTTGATTCGAAACCTCATAACGCCAAACTCCAAACCTCCCTCTTGAAAAAATATCAAACTTCGACAATTCTTGTAAGGCCTTATCCACGATCTCATCTCGATCAAGACTGGGGGTGGGATACCCTGGCTCGGCTGCAAAATGCCAGCGCGACTCAATCTCCGAAATATCTTTTATCAACCCTACCCGAACCAAGCCTTCGATTGTTTCTTCAACAATTTTAGATCGATCTACAGGTTTATAAGGTGATTCGGAAGTCTCACACATCAAGCTCCAGTTGCGCTGCGGATCAGGAACATTTTCAGGAGAATAATTCGAAAACACCGTGACGCGGTAGAAGGGACAGTTTCTTTCAGGATAATACATCCAGCACTTTGTCCGTAGTTTTTCTGGTACCTTCCCCTTCAGCCCGATGCCGACAATATGCGCATTCGAAGATAAAAGAGGTGCTTGCAATTTAAGGTTGCTAAGCTCCATTAATTTATTAAGCGGAAGAGTCGAAAGTAGTCGCTCATAAGAAATAACTTTAGCATTTGATAAATATATTTCTTTCTTATGCGGATCAATTTTCACAAGCCTCGTTGAATATCGGAACCTGTCTCGACCAATTAGATCAGCAACCGACTGCCAAATGGCCCCTGTTCCGCCCGATTTTGGAAATCGAAAAGTAGCATTTGGGCCCCAAGCGACGTCTTCTCGATTGAGGCGAATATTCTCGCGCAAACGATCAAGGTCAACAAGAGCGACACGCTCCCCGATCCATTTGTAGGACATCATTTCTGCCGGATAGGCCCAAACCTTAAAATTATAAGGTTTCATGAATAACTCATTCAAAGCCTCGCCAAATGAACCTAACATCCATTCGGCAAAATTCTTCGGCTCTGGATTTTTAGTTAACTGCTGCCTCTCGAGATCTTTGAGACAAGCTTCGGCTAAAGGGGCAGCCAGTTTTCCGATATTGTATTGAAATGGATAGGCAACAAACTGATTCTGGATCCAGATCCATGATTCGCGCTGATGCTCCAGCCAGCCATTGGGAAGCGCCAGATCCATGACACGATCAAAATCGGCATAATGCGAAAATTGTACATGTCCCCCAACATCCCAGGTAAAGCCCTGAGAGTCTTGATAGCTGCTCGCCAAACCTCCGGGGTGATCTAGGGCTTCGAGAACGCAATAACTCTCAAAGCCAAGCTCGTTGAGCCGCCAGGCGGCGCCTAGGCCACAAGGTCCCGCGCCAATGATCACAACTTCGAATTTTGAATTAGATATACTCAAGCCTGCTGATTAGCGACTCTAGCCATAACAGCGGGAGAGGAAAAGGCCGGATAGGCCACTTCAGGGTCTTTTTTTGTCAGAGGTCGACGAATATTTTCCATGGCATCGATCGTATTAACCAGAGCCTTAAGCTCATCACCGCATTGGCCACTCGTAGAGTGGATACAGCGGTACAATTTCGACAAGCCCAGTTCCAAACCTTGGATACTTACGATGTTTTTAAACATCGAAACATGGTCGATATTCGAAGCGATTAAATCTTCGCCTTCCCATAAGATCTCTTCTTTAAGTTTTTCACCGGGTCGCAGCCCAGTTACTTCAATTTGAATATTTTTCTGACCCATAGGATCTGCAAGATCAATCATCCGCTTAGCCAAATCATAGATTTTGACCGACTCGCCCATATCAAGCATATAAATGGACCCATTGCTTCCATGTGATCCTGCGTGCAACACTAGTTCGACAGCCTCGGGCGTAGTCATAAAAAATCGTCGCGCCTCAGCATCCGTTACACTTAAAGGACCGCCTTCCGCCAATTGCTTTCGAAAAATTTCGACGACAGAACCACTGCTTCCTAAAACATTTCCAAACCGAACGGACATAAAGGAAGTCTCCGACTTGGCGGCCAAATCTTGGGTAATAATCTCAGCCAACCGCTTCGAATACCCCATGACACTAAGAGGTCGAATAGCCTTGTCCGTTGAGATCATGACAAATTTAGCTACTCCAAATTTTACCGCCGCCTGCGCCAAGCCGCGGGTCCCAAATACATTGTTCACAATAGCCTCGCGAGGACTCTCCTCCATCAGTGGAACATGTTTGTAAGCGGCAGTATGATAAAGAATCTTCGGCCGATGTTTCAAAAACACACGATCAAGCGCTACCTCGTCACAGATATCACCAATAACCGCCGACAGATTGGCATTCGGAAACCTTCGTCGAAGCTCTCTCTCGATATGAAAAAGATTATATTCCGACCGCTCGAACATGATCAAACTTCGGGGGCCGAACTCAAGTATCTGACGGCACAACTCCGAACCAATCGAACCTCCCGCACCTGTAACCATGATCGTCTGGTCTTTGATTTCCGATCGGGTGAGCGCTTTATCCAAGCGAATAGGCTCCCGACCCAAAAGATCTTCGACCTTAACCTCTCGCAAATGATCCGGGCTTTGATTGAAATCCAATATTTCTTTTATGGACGGCAAAGTTCGGAACTGAACCTTTGCCTTTAAGCATTCATCTGTAATTTTCTTCAACTGGCTCTTCGAAATGGAGGGAATCGCAATAATGACTTCGTCCACTCGAAAACCCTTAACAAGATTTTCAATATCACAACTACGTCCGAGAACCTTAAAGCCGTTGATCTGCATTTTGCGCTTGGCCCAAGAGTCATCTACAAAACCAACAACGTCATAACCTTCGAGTGCCAATTTTTGACTTAGACTGGCGCCACCTCTTCCAGCGCCAACAATAAGAACTCTCTTTCCAGTTTCTTTGCGAATAATCGACGAAGTCCGCACCACGGAATCGAATGCCAGTCGAACTACCAATCTGGCAGTAGCCATCAGAAAAAAGGCCATGAAACTAGCAAGGATAGAAAACTTTACGATCTCTATATCTCTATAGGTCATCGCCAACATGACCGCCGATGCCGGACCAACAACCAAGAGAGATTTGCCAAGTCGATAGGAATCTCTGGCTGAAAACAACCGCCAAGAATATTTTTGCACTCTTAAGAACCCGGCTAAAACAAACTGAACCACAAACCAAAGGCTCAGGACTCCCACATTCCGACCATTAAAAAGCGCAAACTCTAAAAATAGAATCGCAAAGCTCCCAGCAAAAAGGCTAAGGATAGCGTCGATCGTCAGAACGACCCAGGATCGGATTGGCGCCAATCCTTCAATGAGCTTAAATATAAAACCAACACCTCGGTTGCCCATGTTTTAAAAGTATCCCCGATTAAGACTTATGAGTAAACAAGCATGATTACAAACATGCTTCACGTATTTAGTTAAAGTGGCCTTCGAAGACTTGCTGGCCGCTAAGTCTTAAGCCAATCCAATATTTTGTTTACGTTCAGTAAACACTAGCGGACTTGCCCCGTATTACTGATTTTTCCCA
>PCXB01000031.1 GCA_002787535.1 Deltaproteobacteria bacterium CG11_big_fil_rev_8_21_14_0_20_45_16 | reverse complement strand
TTTCACCAGTCCGTCCACGATCGTATTTTTATAGAAAACTCAGAAATTCAAAAGTTCGACTGTGATTTGCACACAATTGTGCGGGTTGAGCTAAGACGACAAAGGGGTTGTCAGCTATCTGCACGTATCGTTGAAGTGCTTCCTTCCATCGATTCGCCCGAGACAGAATTGCAAATTTTGGCTGAGCGTCATGGCTTCCCAACTCAGTTCAGCGCGCGCTGCATCAATTCGAGCCAGAACCCCAATCCCTTACCCACAAAGCATCGTCAGGATCTACGTCAACATAACTTTGTAACAATAGACGGGGAGGACGCAAAGGACTTCGACGATGCTATTTGTGTTGAAAAGCAAAAAGATGGAAGTTTTTATCTTTTTGTAAGTATTGCGGACGTTTCTGCCTTTGTACACGAACGAAGCGCAATCGAAGAAGGGGCCTACGAACGAGGAACATCGATTTATTTTCCGGGCTTTGCGATCCCCATGCTACCCGAGAGCCTCTCGAACGATGCCTGTAGCTTGGTACCCAATCAGGAGAGGTTATGCCTCACCAACCTGATTAAGATTTCGAAAGACGGAGAGATCATCCAATCTCAAATTTTTCCATCTCGAATCCAGAGCAAGGCTAGACTGACTTACAATAGAGTTTTCGAATCGATTTTTAAATCGAACCCTAAACAGGAAGATCCTACCACCTTAAGAATGCTGGAAGCTGGTTTTGAACTTTTTGACATCCTCGTCAAACGACGCAAATCCTTGGGTAGCATCGAGTTGGAGCTTCCGGAAACTAAAATCGAAGTCGACAAATGGGGCGCCGTCAAATCGATTAAACCCCTACATCGCAATAAGGCTCATATGCTGATCGAACAGTTTATGATCCTTTCTAACGAAATGGTTTCGGAAGCCATCGAGGCCAAAGGCTACCCCTCCATCTATCGAGTGCACGAAAGCCCCGATCCCGAAAAGCTTCAGCGCTTTATGATGATTATGAAAGCCTTGGGAATCGACAAGTCTAAGGAGCTTCGAGCTCCGATCCGGGCCTCGCAGGTCCAAAACCTCAAAAGAGTTTTTGATAACCACCCGCAAGCTGATCTTTTAAATATGGCGCTACTGCGATCATTTAAGCAAGCCAACTATTCGGCTTCGAATGTGGGGCACTTCGGCCTGGCTTCACCCAGCTACTGCCACTTTACTTCACCCATTCGTCGATATCCGGATTTGACGATTCATCGGATCTTAAGAAATTCACTATTCTTAACCGAAAAGCGCCCCCCATTTCGCTTTGAACAGCTTGAGAAAATCGCCATGGAATCTTCCGAAAGGGAACAGCGCGCCAATCTTGCGGAGCGCGATATGGAAGATTTTAAAAAATCCCGATTTATGGAAGGCAAAGAAGGCAACGAATATGATGCCGTTATCGTAAACGTCAAAGAGTTTGGATTTTTTGTACAACTTTTAGATCCTTGCGTCGAAGGCCTAGTACCCATGCGCACGCTACCCAATGACTACTGGCAAATCGATGAACATGAATTTGAGCTTCAGGGTCGTAAATCTCATCGGGGATTTCGACTGGGAGATCGCATCAAAGTTCAATTAATGGAAGTAAACCGCTATAAAGCACAATTGAGCTTTCGTTATGTATCTCATTTATAAAATCTCTGCTAATACAGTCTTATGTCCATCGGCCACCGAATCAAGCAAAGCCTGAGCAACTGGGGGCGTATCCAGGAGATTCTCCGGATTTTTGCTAAATATGGCTTTGCCAATCTTATCCGAGAGATGGGTCTTAGTTCCGATCAGTCTGGTGATGAGGCTACTCACGCAAAATCAATGCCCTGGCAACTTCGAAAGGCCTTTGAAGAACTCGGGCCAACCTTTATTAAGCTTGGTCAGATTATGAGCACGCGCCCGGACCTCTTGCCCCCCGAGTACATCGCAGAATTCTCTAAGCTCAGAGATGATGTCCCTCCTTTTTCTTTTATTGAAGTAGAAACGATCATTGAAGAGGAGTTTGGACGAAGTCTTGGCGAAATATATGAGAGCTTTGAGACCACCCCTATAGCCGCCGCAAGCGTATCGCAAGTTCATCGCGCCAAACTTCAAGAGCCAGAAGCTGGCTTGCTTGAAGTTGTTGTCAAAGTTCAGAGACCACATATCACCGAAAAAATTCAAGCCGACATTCAAATCCTTTATTTCCTCGCTCGAACCCTAAAGAAAGTTCGTAAGGATTTTAGACTCTTTAATTTAACCGGCATCGTTCGCGAATTTCAAAAGAGCATTTCAGAAGAGTTGGACTTTGGATTGGAGGCCAAGAACATAGAAGAGATCGGAAGAAATTCTCAAGAAAATGAGGTCGTCGTTTTTCCGCAAGTGGTTTGGAGTTCCTCCTCCAAACGAGTGCTTACAATGTCTGAATTAAAAGGGCAGGTCTTATCGCAGGTTAAAGAATATCCAGTGTCCATTGACCGCCCTTACTTGGCGGATTCGTTGGCAGAGTTTTTTTTGGAAAGCATCTTTTTCCATGGCCACTTTCATTGCGACGCGCATCCTGGCAACTTGATCTTAATTGAAGAGGGTCGAGGGAAAATTGGATTGGTTGATTTTGGAATGGTCGGCCGATTGAGTCCGGATCTTCGAGATAAGATGAGTCGAATATTTTTGGCGTTGGTCTCTCAGGATTTTACAAGTCTGGCCAGTCTCTATACGGAAGTCGCGACCTTCAATAGAAGATTTTCGTTAAAGGAGTTTCGCTTGGATCTTGAAAGATTGCTTGAACCCAACCTCAACAAACCCCTCAGTCAAGTGGACGTGGGAGCCATGATGTTAGACTCGATTCAGATTGCACGTAAATACGAGGTGAAACTTCCTCGTGATTTGATTTTATTCTACCGTGCTGTAGTTACCCTAGAGTTTTTGGGTCGAAGCATAGATCCAGAATTTACGTTTTTAAAGTTTGGAACACGCTTTTCCAAAAAGCTAATTCAGCGCAAACTGAGCACGGAAAATGTGATGCGGGATCTCTTTCGATTTGTCGAAGGCCTGCGCAGCCTAAGCACAGATATCCCTAGTCAGCTTAAAATTATTTTAAACCGCCTCGAAACGGATGGCGGCCTGGATCGCTACAGCGAAGGCATTCAAGCTTTTAAGCGAACGAATAAGATCTTGGCGCTCTCCATTATTCTTTTCGGCTTGATCATTGGTGCAAGCATTATCTCGAGCTTCCAACCGCAGCATTTTGCTGTGCTGCCGCTTTGGATCGCGGCTGGATTTTCATTTTTATTATTGCTTACTCAGATCTTTAGAAAATAAGCGGAAGCTAACGCGTTGCGCGGAAGCATCAAATAACTTAAATCCTCTAGATTTCTCAATTAGAAGCTACATTCGGAACCAGGCCTAGTTTATCATGGAGATAAGATGCAAGTTCTTAGAATTCTTAGCTTCTTAGCTTTGATCCATTTTTGTTTTATAAGCCCTTCTTTGGCCAATCAAATTTTTACGGACAAGGAAGAACTTGGATGGGGTCTTCCGAATCAAACTAAGTTGTTCTTTCACTTTCCACCCGACCCCGTAAATGTTCGTACGCTCAATTTTTTCTTGCCGGTCGTACATTTTACTCTACCCTGCTTCTTCCCGATCGAAATCAAAGCCGCCTACAATTCCTACTCTGGCGATTCGTCACTATTTGGATATAAGTGGACGTTCAATCACAATATTCAAGTACGCCCCGCCGTAACTCACTTTGAAGTTGTCGAAGGCGACGGCTTTGTTAACAAATACACCCGCGAACGAAATTTGGAAGATTCGACAAAAGCACTCGTTTCTGGAATTATTATCGAAATCAAGAAAAGTGATATACTCGAAAAAAAGCAAAAAGACGAAAAGGAATATAAAGCACTCGAAAAAAGACTGTTGGAAGACAAAATTTACCGCGAACAAACTGCGAAGAAATTAATTAAAGTTGCGAGACCCCTGGGCGTTGGAACCTACTACAGCTTAGCTAGAGGACAATCGCAATTGGAGAAAAAGACCGATGGCAGTTTTGTCCGAACCTATCAGAACGGATCCAAAGAATATTTCAATGCCGATGGAAATCTAACTCGATCCGAGGATAGAAACTCAAATTATTTGAACTATGTGTATCAAAGCGGAAATTTGATTCGAATCACCGATATGTGCAAACGCAGGGTGGAGTTCGCCTATCAATCTGACCCGGCGCTTAAGGGTCTCGTAAGAAATATTCAAGATGGCCTTGGTCGAAACTTTGAGTATGTCTTCGACAAGCAACGACGTCTTTTGAGCTATGAAGAAAAAACTTCAAAAAGAAAAACTGCCTATCGCTACGACAAGAATGGCAATATTGTAGAAATTAAAGACAGTGGCGACCCTAGAAATAACATTAGCCTGACTTTCAATGATAAATTTGAAGTGTCGAGCCAAACTGGACCAGGGGACGATCGAACAGTATTCAAACGATCTTTCGTGGGAAACAACCCTAATCATTCGATCACTGAAATTACCAAATTCAAATCCAAACTACCCAATGGGCGCGAAGTTCAAGAATTTAAACTCGGCGATTTTGAAGTAACAACTGTTTCCGATAAATCCGGTAAAGAGGTTTCGCGAAAGACCAAAAAGTTTTCGACTGAAACTGGTTACCCAAGTTCCATCTTGGATGGTGCCGGCCGAGGCGACCTCTTCAAGTATGACCGAATTACAGGAAACCTACTCGAGCGTGAGAGCGTTCCTGCAGGAGAGAAGGTAAAATTTTCGTATGAAGAAAAATGTAATCAAGTCAAATATGTTGAAGTTCAGCAGGCCCAACAACCGACAAAGAAGACAAATTATAAGTTTGATGCCAAATGCAATGTCATCGAAGCTAAAGAGATGGTTGGTGAAAAACTAACCGGCCACATAACAGTAGAATACACCGATCAGGGAAAAACTAAGTTTATGAGAGATCTCATTGGTAAGCAGGACCTTGCGCTTACTTACTGGCAATATGGAAAGCCCGAAAGTATCACTCTAAAAGATTCCGGGACCCTTTTGGTCTCCTATCGTCCCACAGGCGAAATCGATGGAGTTAAGACTTTTCCAAATGGAAAAGGTAAAGAAAGACTAAAGGAATACGACGACAGCACGATGCAACGAGCTATCTTAAAAGAAGTTCGCAGCGCTCTCGATCAAGTACTCTCTTATCTTCGACCAGCCGGACTCAATATTGGACTTTGAGTTTATGGCTTCGACGGTGTCGCGGAATCTTCACACTTCGATTTATCAGCCATCGAGTCCGGCGCGCAATTTTCGAGATGCACCGGCGGTTTCGCATTTGATTTCGGGCAGGCCTTAAACTTACACTGATTCTTAGGATCACGAGCGACATAGCTTCCATCAGCACAGGCCTCGACATCCGCCGCACAAATGATCTCTTCCCCTGCGGACTTGTGACCTAAAGTTACTAGATTTGAACTCAAACTAACAATGACCCAAAACCCAAACATTTCTCTTCAATTTGAAGAAGCTGCAGGAAATTGTCCATCATTTCGAAGAGAGTTCAAATCGACGGCCCGAAGGCAGGCAACCTCCAAGACAGGCAAGCAGGCTACGCCCACGAATGGCACAGACGCACTTAGCGCGGGGATCAAGCCCAGGCCAAGTTTATAAGTAAAGCCTCGTTTACCAAGCCGATAATTAGGGATCGCATCTGAAATCGTCCAAATCCAATCTTGGCTAAGACTATAGCTCGCCACGAGGATCGGAATGAAAATTAAGTATGGTACAAAAGAGACAAGGGCGGAAAGTAAGACAAGCACACTCAATAGAGCGGCTCTCATGATTGATCTGAAGAGAAATCCTAGTTGTAAGGAATCCTGAACGCGCAAAAGTGGTAAGCCCAAAAGGCTTTTCATTTTATTCCAATCCGTAATCTGCATAAAATAAACATTCATCATCAACATAATGATGGGCCCAGCTGTGAAAATCAAAACGACTGCCCAAATGATCGCCAGCAAAACAAGTGAGCCCCAGTCAAACCATCCCCAGGGCGTCCATAATACTAACTGTTCATGAAAGAGTTTCAGACCGAAAGCAAAACTCCCAAAAACGCTAATTAATAAAAACAAACTGATGACAAAAGCAAAAAGCAAATGGCGAAAATACCAGCGACGCAGCTCGATACTTGTCAAAATTCCTCTGAGCGCCGCAATAAAATCTCGAATTCCAAGATAAAAATTCTTGAACATGATCCCTGCCGATTAGCATTTAGTTTGAAAAAATCAAGAGCCAAAGATTTGCCGCCAGAGTGACTTTGATTCGGGGGACTTAGCTCGAAAAAACTCCTCGTTCAAACTCGGATCCAAAGTTTTATAGAAAAAAATTACTAGCCGAACCTTCTGTTTCAAGAGAGGAAACGAATCCAATCGATCCCAAGGAATCAAACCCGCAAACATGGCTTCAACCGTCTCCGCAAAATCCTCGTCAAAATTCCTCTGAGCGTAGGTGCTCACAAAGCCCTCTCGGTAGAGTCGATCCGAATTTTCTTCATGTGCCCCTGGCGATTTCAGATAGTCGTTGTAACTCAAATTCGTATAACTGGAGTTCCTCGTCCAAACCTCCTTGAATTCCCGAGATCCTTGCTGATGCTCGAGCAAATGAGCAAACTCATGATGAAGCGTCGAGCGATCAAAATCCATTTTTGAATGGTTGATATACAATGTTGTGGATTGCATGGGCGTAAAAAAGCCTCCGACATCAGCCTGCCCCTTCCCGGATCTATAGCATCGATCGCCAAAGCATATTCGATCCACATATCGATCTACAAAACCCTCCGGGTAGGTATTGATAAACTCCCTCGCTACTTGCCGTACTTCAACAAGCGACGAATTTTTTAGAGGATCTACCCGTATACCTGATGCAAATCCCGTCCAACCACCTGGACTTGCAGTCGTAACCAAGTCCATGTTCTGGGGCCTTCCAATCAATACATAGGAATTACAACCTGCCAGAACGCTAAGGGTGAGCGCGCATGTAAATCTACCAATCTTAGTCGGCGCCGCCAGAGCCGCACTTGGCTGCATATTTACGCTCGAAGTTAACGCGCCAGCAAAGATATATACAAAAAATTTTCCCCTCATCTCAAAATCCCCTCCTCTATGAAAGCTACAAGCTAGAAAGTCTGGCATCTCGCAGTCAAGAGCTTTGGAAATCTCCAATTCGCTATCCTTCGTACAAAATGAGTGCTCTCCTCAATAGGATGTTGGAATTATTTGAGTTTTTTTCAAGTGTGGCAACGGACGGCTAAGTACACGAACTGTGCTATAAAATAAGGCTCGTGAATTTAGTTAGGAACAATAGACTAAAAGCCCTTTGCTTTTTGGCGGCCTTAATTTTCTGGCCTTCAGAATCGGCATATTCGTTGGGTTATCGAGAACTTCGATCTTTGGACCTCAATGATTTTGACGACCAAGCACAAGCCTCGAAATACGGCCAACGCCATCGGGCTTCCTTCTATCGCCTGACGAACAGGTTTTTTCCACTAAGTAATATCGATCGGCTCAAGGTCTCAGTCTTTAGAAGTCTAGTTCGTAGTCGATTGCAAGAGATTCGCTCTCAAGAAGTGCGAAACCTTTGGGCCTGGGAAGTACTCGTCTATGGCAAAATACCCTCTAGGAATCTTCGCCTCGTGCAAGACCCTTAGCTCAGCCTTATTCTCTCTGAGCTCGTTTACTAACGATTAATCTTCTAGGGAATTAGAAAATTAGCCTTGGTCTGATCTAGATTATGCAAAAGTTGATCATGTTTATGAAAGTGCTCCAAAGCACCTAAGGCTTCCGAACCTACGGCCGCTATGTCGGGGTCTCCTAATACGACGCGTGGAATTTTTCGATTATGAACGTTCAAATACCAATTACTCGCGCCCATATCCGTTCCAACATATCTAGCTCGCTCCATTCTTTTCACAATCATCTCTATCTGCCCTCGCACAGCGTCATAGTGAGCTCGACTTAATCGAATTTCTCCGCTCATAACATCTCGTAGTGTTCCTTCGTAGCGCTCAATTTCTACCATCGGTACGAGTGAAGTTCGAAAGCTGTCCATAGAATGTTCAACGCCAAATACTCGGCCACGATTGATCGAAATTCCCTGAACAAAATGATCGTTTTCCAAAAATCGAACTCCAAAGGTGCGGGGAACCGGAATTCCTCTGTCGGCGTAACCTTGTAGTCGTCCAATCACGCTAGACTGCAAATTTCTTACCATCTCCGGAACATGCACAGCTCCCATTGCCGCCTCGTCAGCCCGCATCGAAATTAAGGCTCGCCGCACAGGGAGCCCAGGATGAGAGTAAAATACTTTCTTAGAGCCTCGCCCGACGATCGAAGCTTCCGACATTCTTAGTAGGCGCGATACCCCATCTGCCCAAGCGCTCGAAGAAACCACTGTTAAAAAGACGGTAAACAGCCAAAAGCGCTTGATCATATCCACTAGAATCATATCACGGAGCTACGATCCAAACACCATCCACAACTCAAATTCCCAAGTCTTAAAAGCACACTATTGTAGGATGGCTATGCGTCATTGATTATGACATAACTTCAAGCATGCTATACCAAATTACGATTCCTCAATTCACCAAGATGCTTAACAACCTCTCATTGATCTTGGATCGCGCTGCTCAATACGCTTCAAGCAAGAAAATTGATTTTGAAACTTTGCTACACTCGCGACTCGCTCCCGACCAGTTCCCTCTAAGCCGCCAACTTCAAATCACATGCGATACGGCCAAATTTTGCGCCTCCCGTTTGTGTGCCAAAGAAGGCCCGGTTCATGATGACAAAGAGAGAAGTCTTCAAGAATTCAAAACCCGCATCGAGCAAACTATTTCTTATCTTGGGATGTTTACGGAGAGTGATTTTAAAGGCGCCGAAGATAGAAAGATTTCGCAGCCACGCTGGGAAGGTAAAAATCTAACGGGCACTGAATACACTTTGCAGCACGCCATCCCCAATTTTTATTTTCATCTCACCACCGCCTACGCCATCTTGCGGCACAATGGTGTCGACATCGGCAAAAAGGACTATCTAGGACCGATGCCCTTTAAAACCTAAAGAGATTCATGACTTGCAAAAATTGCTCCATCTAAACTTTTACGGTTTTTAACCGTATTACCTTATTATTTTAGTTTTATATGGTCTTAAGCCTTAAGCCATATACTGTGTTTCTGGATAGTCTGGGGCTTGTCGCTAAACGCAACTAAAAAGCTACTTACAAAGGATTATTCGATGAGACGGAAATCTGTGGTTTGGGTCGCGAAAGTCTTCGTAGTATTTTCAGGCCTTGCAGGTCAAATTACTTTTTCAATGCCAGAGGGCGACAACTCGGATCAAGAAATTCAAGTCTTTAATCATGATGTACTTTGGCTGGAAGAGTCGGGTGACGTCGTTGAAGTGGACTGGCCTTCGTCGACACGATTGTTGTGGAGAAAAGTAAACAGCTCAAAAAACACCCTTGATTTACAGCTCGAAACTCTCGTTGAGATTCCGAATATTGGAATTTTACAATTCGAAGGGGATAATTCGAGAACCAGCCTTGTCAAACTTCCGAATGGTAGTATGAATTTAAAAAGCCTTGTTCCTCGAAGAGTTCAGTCCTATACATTTTATCATCGAGACAGTGATGATGCTTCATCACGAAAAGCTGGACTCACGATAGAAATCAAAAGAGCCGAACCTGTTGTGGTTATTCATTCCTCATGCACGTCCAAACAGTACACGCTAGATCTTAGTACAAAGGAAGATGCACCCCCGCTTTATATTGGCCTTGAATGCACAGGAAAATTTCCTCGCATTCTGCTGCCTGATAATTTTGAAGGTTCAAGGGAAGAGGGATCAAGTTTTGAAATATATAGAACGCTTGAAAAAAAAACACTCGTCGGGAAGATCGCATTCGCAAAGGAATTGCCAGCGCCCGAAGTGGGAGAGAGAGCTGAAATCGAAAAGGCACCCCCACCACTCATTCGGCAGTCTCTTTATAATGTTGGGACCGGAATAAAATTTGGCTTTTTAAATGGTTGGAAGGGAAAATCCCGTTTAACTGACCTTCCTATGCTGTTGGAAGGAAGATGGAAGCGCGATGGACGACACTTTCTGATAGCGGATATAAGTATTCCCCTTCTCGAACATAGGGGTGACACCTCTATTTTTAATAATGGTATGTGGCCCGGCAGTGTGGGCATAGGATTAGATGCGCTATCCAACGATTTAAAAACTGGCTTTGAGCAGCTTGATGCGACACTCGGAGCACAGGTGGCTTGGATAAATTTTCTGGATAACGAGCCGTCCCTCCATGGCGGACCCTTTTTCGGCTTCCATTGGAATTTACCAGCATGGAAAGAAAATTATTCATTTCTACTTTTGAGGCCGTTTATATGGTTCGGAAGCCCATTTGGAGGTGGTGTTGATTTTAAGCTTCGCTCCCCATTAATTTTGCATAATTTCTTTCTAAGCCTTTCCCTGGAGAGTATTTTTCTAAATCAGGATAGATCAATAATTGAAGTGGGCGGTGCATTTCACTTTAATTTTTAAATTTAAATTCATGAGTACTAGATTTAAAATATTTAAAAGAGATTGGAGACACAATTTAACCCTCCACTATACTGTTGGGCTTAGTTTGTTAGCTCTCCTGACGATTACCTCTCAAGTCTTGATTCAAACTGAAATGTACAAGCAAAAAAGCGATCAAGAAACAATCCGATTACTAAGTGATCTCAAGAATCAATCGAAAGAGATGCGGCAAAAGGTAGTAGAATATAAGCTTAGAGGACGGCCATACCAAGATAGATTTTTTAATGAAAATGTCGTTTCAACTTTTGAACTGGTCGCAAAAACTCATTCATTGTTTGTTGAAAAACAAGCTCGAGATAAATATAGCGATTGGAGTTTGAATCCAGTCCTCTCGTTGCAAATTGACCTCAGGAACCTTAACACCGCCATCGAAGAGATTCGACGGACGCTCAACAGTAGTCTCTCTGAACGCGAGGAGCCGGTTGAGTCTCATCTGAAAAGACTGTTGGAAATTAAAAAGACATACAACTTGGCACTTTCAAGCACGATCGAGAATTATGAGTTTACCTCTAAAGAACGCTTGAGAGACCTCCGATTTATAGAGATCATATTTATGCTTTTCACGCTTCTTGTTTTATTTTTGGAAGCTATTTTCATTTTCAAACCCGTTGTTCAACGCTTGAATCATGCGCTTAGAGTACGGTCTGACTTTATTAGTCGGATTAGTCATGAAATTCGCAATCCATTGAATTCAATTCTAGGTATGAGCCATTTGCTTCAAGAGACGGTTCAAAGCGCTGGAGAAAGAAGACTAATTAAGCGCATGCAACGCTCCGGCAGAACTTTGTTGAGCATCCTAGAAAACGTTTTAGAATTTTCAAGCCTTTCAGAGGGTAAATCCTATGCGACAAAGAATAAAACTTCAGTATTAAAAATTGTTGAAAGAAGCCTTGAGCTCGTATCCCCTCAGCTTGGAGAAAAACGACTCAATTGCCATTTGTATCTTGATCCAAACCTACCGTATCGAATCATGTGCGACGATACCAAGATTGAACAGATACTCTTTAACCTACTTAACAATGCCGTAAAGTTTACAACTCAGGGTTTTGTTTGTGTAGGTGTCCAGTGGGCGGGCGAATCAAAGGACAAATATTTGAGATTAATCGTCGAAGATACGGGCACGGGAATTCCAAAAGAAAAGAGACTGGCCATTTTTAGTGCATTTACTCAGGCCGATGAGTCCATTCGACGACGACATGGAGGCGTTGGACTTGGGCTTTCGATTGTTCGGCAACTTGCAAACCTTCTTGAAGGAAGTGTCTCTATTGATGAATCTTATGACAAAGGAGCTCGGTTTGTCGCTGATCTTCCTGTGGAAGCCTTAGGAACACAAACACTGAAGCAAAAATTTGCCAGCCTTGATCTTAAAATCCAAAAACTGATTGTATATACAAAGAGCGAATCTTACGGAAACGCCCTTATAAAAATGATCTCCGCTTTTCCTGTCGAAGTAGAAGTCGTTTCAACTCTCGAATCTCTTTGTAAAACTGATTCGAACGATTCAATCGGGTATGTCATTGATTTTGCCTTCGATGGATCGAATCTTCCCGATTATTTCGATGATTTCCGAGAGGCCTCAAAAGATCGAGACGTTATTTATCTAGTTTTTGAACAAGATTTCGATAAGATTTTGAAATCTACAGATATGGCTCTTCATAATGAGCTTGCGCTCAAGCCACTCCTCATTACTGATCTGAAGAATTTTATTCAGACAGGAAAGCTCGGCATAAACACGGAAAAGCTCCCGTCAGTAGCTGAACGCTTTAATCTGAAACTTGTAATCTTGGATGACGATGAGGATAACCTGGAGATTTTGGAAAGATTTTTAAGGCCATACTGTTCCGAGATTCATTCTTTTTCTTCCGCCTCACAAGCTCTTCGACATATGAAAGAGAACGACTTTGATATTTTACTGACCGATATGGAAATGCCGCAACAAAATGGCTTCCAGGTTGCGGAGGCCATTCGCCGGTGGGAAAAGACTTACAGAAAATCTCCGCATATTATTTTAGCGGCCTCAGCTTATCGGTACACTGAACTTAAGGAAAATTCAAAATGGGTGCTATTTGATGGTCATGTCGAGAAACCTATCGTGAAAAATAAATTACTTTCGGTATTGCGAGCTTACAATAGAAAACCGGTTAAATCCGTTTCTATCCTGGATCGTGCCGAGCCTCATTTGAGAGATCTAGTACCGCAATATATTGATAAAAAGGCACTAGCCTTAAATAAATTAATTTTAGAATTCGATAAAATTGATCTTCAAGAAGTTCGACGTTTCGGCCATCAACTGAAGGGAACGGGAAAAAGTTATGGCCTAGAACAAATAGGGCAACTTGGAGCAAGCCTGGAGAAACAATCTGTTCAAAAGGACCTTGTAGAAGTGAAAACTATTCTTCAAGAATTGAGGTTACGATTCGATTCTCTAAAATTGTAATGAGCCTTTACGAAAACATTTTAGCGAGTTCATTCATACCATCTTTAAAGTCGTCAAAACTCTTCTTAAATTCTTCTTTTGCTTCCTTTCGATTGTCCTCCGTTGAGTCTTGGTAATCTTTATATTTCTGTACGACCTCTTTTCTCTCTTCTCTAAGTGACTCAATCTTCTTTTTAGTTGCCTCTTTAGACTCTGCATTCAGCTCATCGACGCGTCCTTCGTACCTATCTATCTTCATATTTACATCTGCCATGAATGAATCGAACTTTTCCTTTCCGTCGTCTCCAAGACTTTCGAAAGCTTCGGATGTTTCGTCAAAGGCTTCCTGGAACTACCTTTTCGTGTCTTCGCTACACGCGATAAAGCCAAGACAAAGACTAGCAATAATAAAAAGATGTTTAACTGATTTCATAATTTAATTCCTTTCAAATCCGAAACTATCGTCAGCATGAACCCAAAAAACCTTACTTTTGTACAAACCAAGCCTTGATTTTTATTAAGCGGCCCTCGAGTCGCCAATTGTTTTTAAGCCCGCATCCTTCCATGCCTTCTTACCTTCGACATATTCCAAGACATTGGCATAACCCATGTTCTCCATCTTTTGTGCTGCGCGACTGGACAAATTGCACTCTCGGTCCCAGCAGTAAAGGACGACCGTTTTTTCCTTGTTTGGCACCAGCTTCTCAACATTCTCCTCAAATAGACCTTCATCAATAGGAATATTGATCGCACCCGGCAGATGCATTTTTCTATAATGTTCGGGCTTTAAAACTTCGATTAAAATGAAATCGTCATTGTCCGCGATTTTATCCTTTAATTCCTTTCGTGTTATCGATCTGGCCATAGTCTTGTCCTCTCTACAATTCTTGTTTATCACTCTAAAATTAAAAATTTAGGCTTGCGAACCCATGAGAGATTAAAAGGCAAATTAGCTTTAGATAAACCTAACTTGAGTTTGGGTTCCAATTTGGTTTGGCAGACGACGGGTAGCATTAACTCTAAACTCAAACTTATAACGCGCTCTGATCTAGCTTTTTATTTCTAGGCTTGCTATGGAAAGCCAATTGCAATGAGCCCACCGAAATTAAATACAATTTCCAAGAACATACTGCTTGTGGATGATGATGAATGTATTGCCACACCTCTTGTTCGACTTGTGGGGACTTGGGGTTATAATATTTCTTGGGTGTCTAGTGGTCTTCAAGCTTTAGAGTGGCTTGAGACTCGACCAAAGCCTGGATGTGTCTTATTAGACATCATAATGCCCGAAATGGGGGGCTGGGAACTTCAAAGTCTGCTAAAGAAGAGCCCTACGCTTTCTAGCATTCCGATAATCTTTCTTTCGGCTGACGAGAAATTAGTTAAAGAATCGTTAGAGGCAAATGAGCGCTTTATAAAGAAACCCATTGATTTGGAGGAACTATTTGAAATGTTAAAAGAAGTTTTCGATAAGTATATGCCGTCATACTGGCATGATATTAAATCACCTCTAACGGCTGCGAGGTTAGGTACGGGGCTTTTGAGACATGAACTTTGTGAAGCTGGAATAAAAATAAATGAGATTTCAAAAATCTTGGAGGAAATCGAAAATAAAATAGATGAGGCCGTAATCGGTATCGATAATTTGCGTCAACATTTGGAAGAACAACCAGACGACAAACAAAAATGACAGCGCGACAGGCAAAATATATTGCTCCCAAGCTTGGTAAAGTTTTAATAGCCGAAGATGAAGCCTTAATTGGGAAGTCGGTTCAAAAGGAACTCCAGGCGCTTGAAGTTGAAGCCGACTGGTACAGCGATTTTAAGACAAGCTCTGCCGCTCTAAAGACGGAAGATTATCACGCTGTCGTAGTAGATGTATTCTTATCTCCGCCCATCGCGGACGGGCTTGAACTCATAAAACTTGCGAAAGACGCCGGTGTCCCCTCCGTTATTATTACTTCCGCGTTAGATTTAAATGTCGCCAAGGCTGGATTAAATAATGGAGCAGACCATCTCCTTGAGAAGCCGTTTAAAATTGGGGATCTTATGAAGATGCTCATGGACATTTGGGAAAATCCGAAAGGATTGATTGCCAGGCGGGAAAGATTCTTAGAACTCCATCAACTTACTCCCAAAGAAAAGGAACTGTGTCGGTTAGTTTTGAAGGGACTCACAAATGCAGAGATTTCCGAGGTCTCAGGTAACACCATGGGAACTGTAAAGTTCTACAGCTCACAAATATTTGAAAAATTCGAGGTTAAGAACAGGTCTGAACTGTTTAACCTAATTTTTCCGACCTAAATATCTTCCCCTAACGTCCCAATTTATTTCACGACTCAGATCATGTGAGCGGCATAAACTTCAACCAAAGTGAGGTGGTGGAAGGCTGGTTTGGTTCTATCTTCGGGATAGAAGGAGACAATATGAAATTCAGTTTACCAATCACGATCATAGGGCTTGGAGTGACAGTGGGTTGTCAGAGCTTCAATGAAAGACCGGAAGCAAGCCAAACCAGCTCGGAACAGCGTGCGGATCGCCAGCCTAACCTTTCGAACTCAGCAAGATATTCTCAAGTACTCGGACCCATTGACAGACAGACGCGCCTGGATCGGCTTGAAGACAAAATCGAGGAACAACTTCAGTCTGTCGAAAATGAAATTATGTCGAAAGAGAACTTGTCCATCGAGACTAAGAACACTCTTGAAAACCTTCAAAATACCCATAAGGAGCTTTCGACGGAACTGAGGAATTTGAGAACAGAAACAGACGAGGAATGGAGCGAGGCTCATTCCAATCTTGAAAGGAAGCTTGAAGAGTTTAATGACGATATTGAAAGCTTCATTTCCGAGTTGAACTCACCTTCATAAATAGTAGAGGAGAACGAAAATGAGCCCAGGACTTTCCGAACCTTACCCACCGTTTGGAAAAGAGAATATTTCTCCTCCAGGCCTTGAAAAATACATGCAACAAAAGCCTCGATATGAAGCAAAAGCCTATCTCCCGGCCGGCAAACTTAAAAACAAGATCGCGATAATAACCGGTGGCGATTCTGGAATTGGGAAAGCCGTCGCTTACCTCTTTGCTCGTGAAGAGGCGCAAGTCGTTATTTCATGCCTGGAGGAGGAAATCGTAGATGCAGAAATTCTAAAGAAAAATATAAGTGAGCAAACAAACTTAGAACTCGAAATTTTCCCAGGAGATATCAAAAGCTACTCGTATTGTGATCAGCTTTGTAAGTATGTGGTCGAAAAGTTTAAAACGATCGATATCTTGGTAAATAACGCAGCCTTTCAACGGCACGTCAAAGATATCGATGATTTAAGTTTGGAGCAGTGGGATCAGACTTTTAAAACAAATATTTATGGATATTTTTATATGGTGAAAGCAGCTCTTCCTTATATGAAAGAAGGTGGCGCGATAATCAATGTGGGTTCGATTACCGGCTTAGAGGGAAGCGAGGACTTGCTTGATTATTCTGCGACGAAGGGAGCTATACATGCGTTCACGAAGTCGCTCGCCCAAAAATTAGTGAAAAAAGGAATTCGTGTGAATGCTGTCGCTCCAAGTCCCGTATGGACGCCGCTCAATCCGGCTGAACGTGAATTTAAGGACTACAAAGATTTTGGCGAGGATCAAGCTTATGGTCGCCCCGCACAGCCAGAAGAAATTTCACCTCTTTTTGTTTTTTTGGCTTCACAAGCGGATTCTAGCTATATGACCGGTGAAGTCATTAGCGTGTTAGGAGGTCAGACTCGCGCTGCGTGAAGGCAGGAGAGAGCTTTGTGTGCACAGATGTGTACGATTCGTTTAATTTAACAAAACAATATGAGGAATCATGCTATATGAAACGCGTAATGAGAGCGGGAGCAATCTTCATAATTCTTAGTTTTTTGATGGACGCTCCCAGAACCTTTGGGGAAGAAGTATCCAATCAAGGTGTTTTGAGTTGTGCAGGGGGGCTACCGTTTAGGGCTCTTGCTGAGCGTAAGAGCTCGGAAAGAGGATATCGATCCAAAGCTGAAAAGGCCTTAATGACGATAGCGCCCGTTAATGCGGAGGCTTATCCGAGCGGTACTGGTGCTGCAATCATTAGCATCCTCGTTACAGAAGCTTCTGTGGAAGATATAGCGGCAGCTGTTTGGAGTGCGGGCAATGTTCTTTGTTTCTATTCAGGTGTTTGCTTGACCGAAGACGGTGGAGTGAACTTTAACACAGGTATTTTTGAGGACTTGATGAGTGGTCAGCTCGAAAGAAAGGTGAGTCGTCTGATTGAGAAAAGCACGGGCGGTGGGCGCATTGGCGATCTTCCAGCTTCAGAGAAAACTGAACTCATTCATCAGATTTTGAGAGTGAGTGACCAAGTGACAGCGCTTGGAAACGCCGTTCAAGCGCTTGCCGCCATTCAAGTGCTCAGGGTCGAATCTCAAAGCGATGTACATCTGAAGCACCTATTTGATGAGGCCGATCGAGCTGTAGAAGTGATCAGTGCTCAACTGAGCTCTGACGAAGCGCGAAAATCTTTTGAGAAAGCCATTCGAGAGGGAGTCGACTCTTTTTATCGAGACAACTCTATTCGCGTTCGCGTGGTCGAGGATCAGTTAAAAAGACGGCATCAAAGTTTAATGCAGCTGACCGACCCCACTCGATTCGTTGGAGTACTACCCCATCTGATAGCGGCCCTGGAAGTTAATATCTACATAGAAACCAAAGTAGGGAATGATCCTCCTCCATCCAAAGCACTTCAGGCCGGCATTCGAGAGGAATTTCCTAAAGTGATTGCGACGATTCTTCAACACAGACGGGCCGCAAATCAACTCCTTGAACATTCACCCCTTAGCTTCGATATTTCAACGCAAGCGAATTCATCCTTCATGGAGATGATCGTTGAGTGGGATCTTCGTCATCTTGTAGATGGATGGCAGAACGACTTGAGAAAAATCTCGACCGATTGGATGGACAGAGTTGAGGCCGGTGCTGGACAAACTGCGGATGAAAAGCGCAAAATTCTTCATCATTATTTTTCCACAGCCTATGTTGACGAAGTTCGTCGCGTGATCGAGGAGGTTCGCATGCTGGTTGGTAGCACCGATCCAGGAGCTGGCGATCAATTAAGGAAACTTCTTGACCTGCGAGTATTTCGAGTGACTAACGATTTACTCTGGTCCACCGAAATCATGGCCCTCATTGACAGCGGAGAAATCGCTGAAATTATTTCGCAGTATATCGAAGGGACCGATGTTAGTTCTAGATAAAAGCTACGAACCCTGAGAATTTATCGCCGACGTTGATCCGAAGAGCGCGCGATTAATTTAAAATCGCGAGACCTCCACGTTTGAACCGGGAAGTCCGAAGTCAAACGAGCAAAGGCTTCAACAAAAACTAGGGGTTAATGAAGGCCTTGATGCTGATGTCTTCGTCAACATCTGGCCAGTGAATACCATAGCCGCTTGGAGAAATTTCGAAATGCTTAAGCTGATCAAGTGTGGCGCTTTCTAATCGCGGAAACCAGGCAACAGGAATAGAAACCCTGCGACCATCACTAATCGTTGCGGTTAGCGAATCTTCGTCGACCGTTAGAGACACGATTGAAAGTTCCTCAATTTTCTTCGCTGTCTGATTCATGCCAATCTTTCCAAGAATTCAATAACAGTCTAACATTTTCTTTAGTTATTCTCAATACTTCGCGTTGATCTTTGGCAACCAAGCGATAAACCGCCGCAATTTCAATGGGATCTAGCCAGATCTTCATTTCACCGCCTCGACCAATCACGTGAATGTGTGGAGGTTCGGCTCCTTCACGCGAGTAAAAGAAAAAGCGGAATCCATTTTTTCTTAGGATGGTTGGCATTGCTGGTTTCTATCCCCCTGTTTAAGTCCTCGGCAAATGTGGGCAATTAATTCGAACCCACATGCCCTTTGTTTTCAAGCCTTCTTTGATATTTCTGAAGCGCTGCTCGAGTTGCACATTCAATGTCAATTCCAGACTGATTTGCTATACAATAAAGAGAAAACTGAAGATCTCCGATTTCTTCTTCAAGTTCCGAACTTGCTTCCACAGGAAGCTTTCCATATTTGGAGCTCATTCATAGATCCGCAGACTAGAAACGGGCTTGGTTTATTTCAACCCAAAAGAAGCAGATAAAACCTGAGGTCCAAATCGCAGAAGTGTCTTGGAAAAACGATGCCAACCTTCCGCGTATGAAATGATTTCATAGAA